>JAJEBJ010000305.1 GCA_022822575.1 Alphaproteobacteria bacterium
TGCCGGCGGCCGCCAGGTGCTCGTGCTGCTGCCGGAGATTGCTCTCAGCGCCCAGTTCCTCAATCGTTTCGAGGAACGATTCCAGGCGCCCCCCGCCATCTGGCATTCCGATGTGCCGCGATCGCGGCGTCATCCGGTGTGGCGCGGTGCGGCAACCGGAGAGGTGCGCATTGTCGTCGGCGCCCGTTCAGCCCTATTCCTGCCCTTCCAGGATCTCGGACTGATCGTTGTCGACGAGGAACACGACAGTTCCTACAAGCAGGAGGATGGTGTCTGCTATCACGCCCGGGACATGGCGATCGTGCGGGCTCACCTGGAGACCATCCCGATCATCCTGTGTTCGGCGACACCTTCCATCGAAACACTCGTCAACGTGGATCGTGGACGCTTCAGGCGTGTCGAACTCAAGGCGCGCCATGCCGGAGCCCTGCTGCCGGATGTCCGCACCATCGACATGACCACGGCCGGGATCGCGCGGGACAGCTGGCTTTCCGGACCGCTCGTCCGGGCGATGACGACTCGTCTCGAAGCAGGCGAGCAGACGCTGCTCTTCCTCAACCGCCGCGGTTACGCGCCCTTGACGCTGTGCCGGACATGTGGTCACCGGTTCTCCTGTCCGGACTGCACCGCATGGCTGGTGGAGCACAGGTATCTTGCACGGTTGCAGTGTCATCACTGCGGCCGCTGGATTCCCCGGCCGCAGACATGTCCTGTCTGCGAACAGTCCGATTGCCTCGTGGCGTGTGGGCCTGGTGTCGAGCGCCTCGACGAGGAGGTGGCGCGCCGGTTTCCCGATGCCCGCCGGGAGGTGATGACTTCCGATACTCTCGCCGGACCGCATGCCGTGGCCGATCTGGTGAGGCGGATCGAGAGCGGTGGCCTCGATATCCTCATCGGAACTCAGATCGCCGCCAAGGGCCATCACTTCCCCCTGCTGACGCTGGTCGGTGTTGTCGATGCCGATCTCGGTCTTCATGGAGGTGATCCCAGGGCAATGGAACGCACCTGGCAGTTGCTTCACCAGGTGGCCGGCCGGGCCGGACGCGAGGAGCGTCCCGGCGAGGCCTTCCTCCAGACATGGGACCCCGCCCATCCCGTGATGCACGCTCTGGAGACCGGAGCACGAGACACCTTCATCGAGCGAGAGAAACGGGAACGCGAAAAGGGAGGCATGCCGCCCTACGGCCGCCTGGCGGCCGTCATCGTGTCCGGTACCCGTGAGGGCGATGTGCGCTCCCTTGCGCTCTTTCTCGCCCGCAAGGCACCGTCGGCGCCGGATATCCGTACCTTCGGTCCGGCACCGGCGCCGCTGGCCATCCTGCGCGGCCGCCACCGCTGGCGCCTTCTGGTCAAGGCGTCTGCGGAAGCACCGCTGCAGCGCGCCCTGCGCACGTGGCTCGATCCGGTCCGCCTGAAAGGCGATCTCCGCCTCCAGATCGATGTCGATCCACAGAGTTTCATGTGAAGAACCCGCAGCGCGAGGGTCCGAGGGCTCTGGATCCCGGGAGTGCAAAAGGAGGGCAGCGGGTGACAGGCCAAGAGGGGTGGCGGAGGCGCCTCGCCGCTCCAATCCGTCTTGCGCCCGGAGTCCTGCTGTGCTACCTCATCGCCCGCTTCCCGCCCACGACGGGGCGAAAGCCCCGGCATGTTCCGGGAGCACTCACTTCCTGTCTGATTGGATGAGGGCTGACGGGTTTGGCCTCCGACAACCATGCAGTGACCGGTCTTTCGGGACGCTACGCTCGGGCGCTCTACGGGCTTGCCGATGAGGCAGGCGAGCTCGATCTGGTGGCCGACGATCTGCGTGCGATCACGCGTGCACTCGAGGACTCGTCCGATCTTCGCCGTCTTGTCGAAAGCCCGCTTCTGTCCCGTGACGAACAGGGACGTGCCATGGCCGGTGTGCTCGCAGCCATGGAATGCGGATCACTGGTTCGCAACACCGTGGGCGTGCTGGCACAGGCAAGGCGCCTGTACGCCCTTAAGGACGTCGCCGGGGATTTCCTGCGTCTCCATGCCCTGCAACGTGGCGAAACCACGGCTGAGGTGACATCGGCGCGACCCTTGAGCGACGGGGAACTGGCCCGCCTGCGGGAGACCCTGGGACGAATCGTCAGGCGCGATGTCTCGATCGAGTCCAGTGTCGACCAGTCCGTGATCGGTGGACTCGTGGTCACCATCGGATCGCGCATGATGGACAGCACCATACGTACCAAACTTCAACGTCTCGAGCTTGCGATGAAGGGGACCGGCTGATGGATATCCGTGCCGCCGAGATTTCTTCCATTATCAGGGAACAGATTGCCAGTTTCGGCGCCGAAGCGGAGGTGTCGGAAGTCGGCCGGGTTCTGTCGGTGGGCGACGGCATTGCCCGCGTCTACGGCCTCGACAACGTGCAGGCCGGCGAGATGGTCGAATTCCCTGGTGGAGTCCAGGGGATGGCGCTCAATCTCGAGACTGACAATGTCGGCATCGTGATCTTTGGCAGCGACCGGGACATCGTCGAAGGCGACACCGTCAAGAGGACCGGCTCGATTGTGGACGTACCGGTGGGAAAGGGTCTTCTCGGGCGCGTCGTCGATGCACTGGGCCGGCCGATTGATGGCGCCGGCGCCATCGAACATGACGAACGCCGGCGCATCGAGGTCAAGGCGCCGGGCATCATTCCCCGCGAATCGGTCAGTGAACCGATGCAGACCGGCCTCAAGGCCCTTGACGCTCTGGTGCCGATCGGCCGAGGTCAGCGCGAACTCATCATTGGCGACCGGCAGACCGGCAAGACGGCCGTGGCCGTCGATACCATCATCAACCAGAAGCAGAACTGGGAATCGGGCGACGAGACCCGGAGGCTCTACTGTGTCTATGTCGCCGTCGGTCAGAAGCGTTCGACGGTGGCCCAAATCGTCAAGACGCTCGAGGACTACGGCGCCATGGAGTACACGACCATCGTCGCCGCCACGGCATCCGATCCGGCGCCGATGCAGTTTCTGGCTCCATACAGCGGTTGCGCCATCGGCGAGTACTACCGTGACAACGGCATGCATGCCCTCGTCATCTACGACGACCTTTCGAAGCAGGCCGTCTCCTACAGGCAGGTCTCCCTGCTGCTGCGCCGTCCCCCGGGCCGAGAGGCCTACCCGGGCGACGTGTTCTACCTCCATTCGCGTCTGCTCGAACGGGCGGCCAAGATGAACGGAGATT
>JAJEBJ010000110.1 GCA_022822575.1 Alphaproteobacteria bacterium
GCGGTTCTACACCAAACCGCAGAAGCACCTCGACGGTCGTGAGGTCTGGTATCCGCAGGGAAAGACGCTGGGCGGGTCGAGTTCGATCAACGCGATGATCTATATCCGCTGCCAGAAGGAAGACTACGACAATTGGGCAGAACTGGGGAACGAAGGCTGGTCCTACAAGGAAGTCCTTCCCTACTTCACGAAGTCCGAGGATAACGCACGATTGGGCGAGCCGTATCATGGCAAGGGCGGCCCGCTCTGGATTTCTGATCAGATGGCGCCAAACAGAATCAGCCATGCCTTTGTGGAAGCGAACCTGAATTTTGGCCTGCCGGCAAATGACGATTTCAATGGTGAGTCAATGTACGGAACCGGGTTTTACCAAGTCAGTTGCCGGCATGGCCGTCGGCGCTCGACTGCGGTGTCCTTTTTGAACCCTGTTCGCCGTCGCAGGAACCTCACAATACTGACCGGGCATCGTGCTACGAAGCTGATTTTCGAGAAGGGACGAGCGACCAGCGTGGAAGTCGCATCTGGCCGTACCCGAAAGACGTATCATGCTGCTCGTGAGATCATCGTGTCGAGTGGGGCGATCAACTCGCCTCGACTATTGATGCTGTCCGGGATTGGTGATGCCGAACGCCTTGGTAAATTGGGAATTTCGTCCATTCATCATGTGCCGGGTGTGGGCCAGAATCTGCACGACCACCTCAACGTGAATGTCATCGTGCAGACCCGTGATCGCATAGGCTACGACGGACACGATCGAATGCCCTACATGGCGTTTCATGGAGCCCGTTGGTTGCTCACGCGATCAGGTCCCGCGTCCTCCGTCATCGTTGAAGGCGGGAGTTTTCACATCGGAGAAGGCGCCGATCGCCCCGACCTGCAGATCCATGTCGCCCCGGCGACTGTTGTTCGAGGCGGCCAAACGACAATTGAAGGCTACGGGTTTACCGTAAACAGCACATTTCTCCGTCCGCAGTCGCGAGGCGAGGTCACTATTCGTTCGGCAGACCCCATGGAGTCACCGGCCATTGATCCGAATTATCTCGGGCACGCCACGGACAGGGCAAAGGCATTGGAGTCGATCCGGACAATTCGCAGGATTCTCTCTCAGCCTCCCATAAGGGAGCTGATCGCTCATGAACGTCTGCCGGGTTCGGATGCGCAATGCGACGAAGAAATCATGGAGTTTGTACGGCAGTATGCTTGTTGCGACTATCATCCAGTAGGAACCTGCAAGATGGGGCGAGACAGTATGGCTGTGGTGGACGACAATCTCCGCGTTCATGGACTGGATGGTCTGAGGGTGATTGATTCATCGATCATGCCAGTGCTGACAAGCGGAAACACCAACGCGCCATCCATCATGATTGGTGAAAAGGGCGCCGACCTCGTCAAGCAATCCGGCAGTTTCTGATGTTCGGGCATGGCGGGGCGTTGTCACGAGGAGTTGGAATGGTAGGATTTTGAAGTCAGACGCCAGGTTGCACGCCTTGGACCAAGGTCCTTTCACAAGGCAAGATGCGAGCGTGAGGTCCTGAGCCAATTGCAGAAAATGTGGGGTCAGCCTCGAAATGTCGGACAGATCGTAATGGACTCCCCAAGGCCATAGTTTTCCTATGGCAAGGTCGTGAGCGTCGATCGAACTAAGGTGCAGACCTCTCCAACGGGGGCTGTGGTTCAAGTGTGATCCTGGCGAACCTTCTCGACGAGGAAGTCGCGGAAGGCGGCGATCCGTGCCGACCCCCGGTGTTCTTCGGGATAGACGATGTGTGCTGTCAGAGTGGGAAGGGGGGCCTCAATCTCGATTCTGACCTGCCGGTCGGTACTGCGCAGGACGTATTCGGGAAGAATGGCGATGCCCAGACCGCTTTCCACGGCGTTGCGCATGCCGAGCACCGAATTGACTGTCATGGCGGGATGGCGCTGGGGCCTGTCGACCCCGAATGAGCGGGGCAGCCATGCCGGATTGACGAGATCCCGCAAGGGCCCGTGGTCATACATGATGATGCGGTGTTTCTCGAGATCCTTGAGGGATGCCGGTGTTCCCCACGCCTTGAGGTAGTGCGGCGAAGCGTAGAAGTGAAACCGGATGGTCTTCAGGCGGCGCTGTATGAGATCCGGTTGCGTCGGGCGGAAGAGGCGGATCCCGACGTCCGCTGCTCCCATGGAGAGATCAAGTTCGCCGTCGTCGATGATGAGCGAGATCGATATCTCCGGATAGCGGTCCATGAATTCGACGATTCTCGGCATCAGCCAGATCATCGCGAAACCCGTCGTGGCGGTCACAGACAGATGACCGGCAGGCCGGTTCTTGCTGTCGGCGAGCTTGGACTCGACCATGGCGACCTTGCCGAACACCTCGCGGGCCGTGCCATAGAGAAGGTCTCCCTGTTCGGTCACGAGGAGACCACGGGCATGGCGATGAAACAGTTCGACGCCCAGTTCCTTCTCGAGGGAGGCGATCTGCCGGCTGATGGCCGACTGACTCAGATTGAGCTGCTGTCCAGCCTTGGTAAAGCTGCCCGCTTCCGCCACATGGAAGAAGACCCTCAGGCGATCCCAGTCCATCCTGGCCTCATCTGCCTATTCGGCAGCCTCACGGTGATCCGCCGCCATATGGGCGAGGTACTTCTCCGCTTCCAGGGCTGCCATGCAGCCGGTCCCGGCCGCCGTGACTGCCTGGCGGTACACCTTGTCCTGGACATCTCCGGCGGCAAAGACTCCGGGAACGGCCGTGGCCGTGCTGTCAGGCGCCGTCACGAGATAGCCCTCGTCATCCATGTCGAGGAGCCCGGCGAAGATCCCGGTGTTGGGCCGGTGGCCAATGGCGATGAAGACTCCGTCGAGCGCGAGGTCGCGTTCCTTGCCGGTGGTGACACTCCTCACCCTGGCGCCGGTCACGCCAGGCGGTTCACCGGTGCCCAAAACCTTGCTCAGCACGGTGTTCCACAGGATCTCGACACGTGGATGGCGGAACAGTCTTTCCTGCAGGATCCGCTCGGCGCGCAGTTCGTCGCGCCGGTGGATCAACCGCACCCGGGCGGCGAGCTGAGCCAGATAAAGCGCTTCCTCGACGGCAGTGTTGCCGCCACCTACGACACACACCTCCTTTCCCCTGAAGAAGAAGCCGTCGCAGGTGGCGCAGGCCGAAACCCCGAATCCCTGAAACCGCGACTCGCTTTCCAGACCCAGCCACTTCGCCTCCGCGCCGGTGGCGATGATGACCGCATCCGCGGTGCGGATGTTCCCGGAATCACCTGTGACCACGAAGGGGCGGCAGGAGAAATCGACATCGGCAACAAGGTCATGGACCATCGCAGTGCCCACTGCGCGGGCCTGGTCGGTCATCTGCTCCATCAGCCAGGGGCCCTGCACGACATCCGCGAATCCCGGATAGTTCTCGACGTCCGTGGTGATGGTCATCTGCCCGCCGGGCTGAATTCCGTGAAGCAGGACCGGTTCGAGACCGGCACGGGCCGCGTAGATGGCGGCGGTCAGGCCGGCAGGTCCCGATCCCATGATGAGGACCCTGGCATGCTGGCGTTCGGGCATATCGTTCCATCCGGGAATCGCGATCACCGACAATCTAGTGAAGGGCGCGGTTGCGTGAAAGGCATGGAGCGAAGAATGGGGTGGACAGTCTCACTCGCCCTCTTGCCACGCACGCTGCAAGCGACAATAGTATGTTCATGGACGATCAAGACGCCAAAGACGAAGGCTTCCGCAGGGCGCGGTTCTGCATCGGTGATGTCGTCAGGCACCGGCACTATCCGTTTCGCGGTGTGATCTACGATGTCGACCCGGTCTATGCCAACACCGAGGAATGGTGGCTCTCCATTCCCGAGGATGTGCGTCCCTCCAAGGATCAGCCGTTCTACCACCTGCTGGCCGAAAACGAGGAGTCCACGTACGTCGCCTACGTCTCTGAACAGAACCTGGTGACAGACGAAAGTGGCCTGCCGGTGTCACATCCCCATGTGTCACTGATGTTCGCCGGTCCTAAGAACGGCCGCTACATTCCGACGGCGATCCAGGAAAACTAAGTCGCCCCCCAAGGCGATCCCTGACCCTTTGCGCCACCCAGGTGGCGTCATCAAGCACCACCGGCTTCCAAGAGGCGTCAAGTGCGCCATCGAAGTCCCTGGCGTGTCCACCGCGTTTCAACGCTTCGTGAAACCGCGAGAACTTGGCCGAACCTCCCGGCAAGGCGGCGATGAACACCGGCTTGCCGCTGATGCAGGCTTCCGTGGCCATGTTCACGGAATCGGAGGTCACGATGATGGAGTCGGCGAGACCGAGCCAGCCTTCGTAGGGATTGCTGTCCCCGCCCTGCCAGATGAGGGAGCGCGACGGATCGAGCTCCTTCATCAGGGCGTCGGCTGCATCCGGCGGGGTGCGGCGCGAGACGGTGACCAAGAGGCCGCCCTCCAGTGCGCCAAGTTGCCGGCCAAGGTCCCGGGCATCGGTTCGCGTGAAACGGTAGACCCGGTTGGGGCCACCGATGGCGGCAAGAATAAGGGGCCGTGGAAGGTGGGCTACCTCTCCCTTGTGGCGGCAGGCCGCCTCGTCGAGGGCGCGCCGCGTCAGACCGTGCAGCGAGCCGGTCGTGGCGATGACGTTGGTGCCCTTCACCTCATCATGACGGGGTACAATGACGAGGTCGAAGTTGGCCGGGCTGATGGTGGGGTTCTGGATCTGGATGGTGATTGTGCGGCCACCGGCTTTCCGGCGGATGGCGGCGGCCAGCGCTACGGACTTGCGGCCGCTGGCGATTACCAGATGAGGCCACGGAGGGGCAAGCCGGTCCCCCCTGGGAGACAGCGCAGACAGCGGTAAAGGCCAGAATGCAGGGGAAAGCGTCCGCCAGGGCTGGCGGATGACGATCGTCCGGTAGCTGGGCTCCAGTCCGAGCCGTGTGGCGAGCCCGCTGCACTGGCGTATCAGGCCGGCAGCGCCGTCGGTCACGATCCAGGAACGCAGCGCATTCACAAAGCGCTCCGGGAGTAGGCCTGGAGCGGCTTCACATCGAGGCCGCCGGCCTTGAGCGCGGCAATGGCCTCAACCACCGCCCGGGCTCCGGGAATCGTCGTGACATACGGCACCTTCTTCATCAGTGCGGTGCGCCGCAGGCTGAAGCTGTCCGTGATCGACTTGGAGCCCTCGGTGGTATTGATGAGAAGATCGATAGCGTCGTTCTTGAGGGCATCGACGATGTGTGGTGACCCTTGGAGAACCTTGTTGATGTACTCGACGTCGAGGCCGGCCGCCGTCATCTCGCGCGCCGTGCCGCGCGTGGCAACGAGTCGAAATCCCATGTCGGCCAGCCGTCTGCCCAGTGAAACGGCGTGCGGCTTGTCGCGGTCGCGTACGGAGATGAAGACGCAACCCTCGCAGGGAAGGGCACCACCGGCTGCCAGCTGCGCCTTGGCAAATGCGTGTCCGAAATCGCCATCGAGACCCATCACTTCGCCGGTGGACTTCATTTCAGGGCCCAGAATGACATCAACCCCGGGAAAACGGGTGAAGGGGAACACCGCTTCCTTGATGGCGATGTGGGCAACCTCGGGCGGGCTGAGACGGAAAGCGCGAAGGGGTTCTCCTGCCATGACCCTTGCCGCAATCTTGGCGATCGGAACACCGATGGCCTTGGCAACGAAGGGAACCGTGCGGCTGGCGCGGGGATTGACCTCCAGAACGAGGATTTTGCCGTCCTTCACGGCGAACTGGATGTTGATCAGTCCCACGGTGCCCAGTTCCAGGGCCAGCGCCCTGGTCTGCTCTGCCAAGCCTTCGATGATGTCGTTTCCCAGGGAGTAGGGAGGAAGCGAACACGCCGAGTCGCCCGAGTGGACTCCGGCCTCCTCGATATGTTCCATGATCCCGGCCACAAAGACATCCCTGCCGTCCGACAGCGCATCGACATCCACCTCGACGGCATCCTGGAGAAATCGATCGACAAGTATGGGATGATCTCCCGACACGGAAACCGAGCGATCCACGTAGACTGCCAGGGCATCATCGTCGTAGACGATTTCCATGGCCCTGCCACCCAGCACGTAGCTCGGCCGCACGACTACAGGGTAGCCGATGCGACCGGTGATCCGCCGGGCTTCGTCGAGCGACCGGCAGGTTCCGTTGGCCGGCTGTCTGAGACCCAGATCATGGAGCAGTGACTGGAAGCGCTTGCGGTCCTCCGCGCGGTCGATGGCATCGGGCGAGGTGCCGATGATGGGAATGTTCTCCTCCTCGAGCGCCCGCGCGAGGCCGAGAGGCGTCTGGCCACCGAACTGCACGATGACGCCGATCAGGGTTCCCTTCGCCATTTCAGTGCGCGCGATTGCCACGACATCCTCGACCGTCAACGGTTCGAAGTAGAGGCGGTCCGACGTGTCATAGTCCGTCGACACGGTCTCGGGATTGCAGTTGACCATGATGGTCTCGAAACCGGCTTCCTTCAGGCCGTAGCACGCATGGACGCAGCAATAGTCGAACTCGATCCCCTGTCCGATCCGGTTGGGACCGCCACCAAGGATGATGACCTTTCTGGAATCGCTGACGTCCGACTCGTCCTCCGCCGCGACAACGCCGTCGCCTTCGTAGCAGCTGTACATGTAGGACGTACTCGCCGGAAACTCGGCAGCACAGGTATCGATTCTCTTGAACACCGGAGTCACGGCGAGACGCTCCCGTTGCGTCCTGACGCAGCGTTCCGTCACCCCGGCGAGGGAAGCCAGTCGGCGGTCCGAGAACCCGAGTTTCTTGATCTCAAGGAGACCCCGTGCGTCTTCGGGAAGGCCGTCCCTCGCCACCGTTTCCTCGGCCTCGACGATGCGGCGGATCTGGCCCAGGAACCAGGGGTCATAGCGGGTGATGTCGTGAATGGCGCCATCATCGAGACCGCGACGCATCGCTTCGGCGATGGCGAGCAGACGGTCGGGTGAAGGACGCGCCAGACGGGAGACGATGCCGTCCTTCGAGGTGTCATCGAATGCGACCGGATCGAGGCCCGTGAGTCCTGTTTCCATGGAGCGCAGGGCCTTTTGCAGGGCTTCTGCAAAGGACCGGCCGATCGCCATCACCTCGCCGACGGACTTCATGGACGTGGTGAGTTCAGCCTGTGTCCCGGGAAACTTCTCGAAGGTGAAGCGCGGCATCTTGACGACGCAGTAGTCGATGGTCGGTTCGAAGCTCGCCGGCGTCACCCGCGTGATGTCGTTGCGGACCTCGTCAAGGGTGTAGCCAACGGCAAGTTTGGCGGCGACCTTGGCAATGGGGAAGCCGGTCGCCTTCGAAGCCAGCGCCGACGACCGCGACACGCGCGGGTTCATTTCAACCACGATCATGCGCCCGTCAACGGGGTTGATGGCGAACTGGACGTTGGAACCGCCGGTGTCGACGCCGATCTCCCGCAACACGGCGATCGACGCATCGCGCATGATCTGGAATTCCTTGTCGGTCAGAGTCAGCGTCGGCGCCACCGTCACGCTGTCGCCGGTGTGGATTCCCATCGGATCGATGTTCTCGATGGAACACACGATGATGCAGTTGTCGGCGCGGTCGCGCACGACCTCCATCTCGTACTCCTTCCAGCCGATGATCGATTCTTCGATCAGGACTTCGCTGGTCGGGCTCGCCTCGAGTCCCCGGCGGACGATGTCCGAGAACTCCTCGCGGTTGTAGGCAATGCCACCGCCTGTGCCGCCGAGCGTGAAACTCGGGCGGATGATGGCCGGCAGACCAATGTCCTCGAGGGCTTCGCAGGCCTGATCGAGTGAATGGGCGAGGACACTGCGGGCGCATTGGAGGCCGATGCGGTTCATCGCATCGCGGAAGAGTTCCCGGTCCTCGGCCTTGTCGATCGCCTCCCTGGAGGCGCCGATCAGTTCCGTGCCACAGGCATCAAGGACGCCCATGCGGGCGAGACTCAACGCCGTGTTGAGCGCTGTCTGTCCCCCCATTGTCGGCAACAGGGCATCGGGACGTTCCCTCTCGATGATCCGGGCGACGATCTCCGGTGTCACCGGTTCGACGTAGGTGGCGTCCGCCATGGCGGGATCGGTCATGATGGTCGCTGGATTCGAGTTGACCAGAATGATGCGGTATCCCTCGTCCTTGAGGGCCTTGACAGCCTGTGTGCCCGAGTAATCGAACTCGCACGCCTGGCCGATGATGATTGGTCCGGCGCCGATGACCAGGATCGATTCAATGTCAGTGCGCGCCGGCATGGCTCTCCATGATCACCGGAACGTGATCCCTCGTGGTCGCACCCCGACGGTGCCGTGGTGCCAGTGCTGACCGGTTCGCGCAGTCAGGGACGAAGGCAGTCTCGTCGGTGGTTTCAGGCATGGTTCTCCATGGCCTGGATGAAGGATTGGAAGAGGTAGCGGCTGTCCTGTGGACCGGGGCTCGCTTCGGGATGGTACTGGACAGAAAAGACGGGTTTTTCCCTGATCCTGAAGCCGGCCAGGGTGCCGTCGAAGAGTGACACGTGGGTGATCACGGCATTGCCGGGCAGACTGTCGGGGTCGACGACAAAACCGTGGTTCTGGCAGGTGATCTCCACCCCTCCGGTTTCCAGATTTCTCACTGGATGGTTGGCACCGCGATGGCCGTTCACCATCTTCAGCGTCCTTGCACCCAGCGCCAGCGCCAGCAGCTGGTGGCCCAGACAGATCCCGAAGACCGGCTTTCCCGTTTCAAGGAGGTCGCGGATCACCGGCACCGCCCAGGTGCCGGTGGCGGCGGGATCACCGGGCCCGTTGGAAAGAAAGATGCCATCGGGACAATGACGCATGATATCGCCAATGTCCGATGTTGCCGGCACCACCGTCACCCGGCAGCCCAGGGAGACAAGATGACGCAGGATGTTCCGCTTCACGCCGTAGTCTACGGCGACGACATGGCGGCGAGGCGACGGCCCCGGAGCGTGGCCACACTGCAGCGACCAGATGCCTTCGGTCCAGGTGTAGGTTTGCCGGCAGGTGACTTCGCGGGCGAGGTCCATGCCTTCGAGTCCCGGCCAGGCGGCGAGTTCACCGGCAAGCCCGGGGCAATCGATGGTGCCGTGATCGATGCCGGCCGTCTGGAATCCGCGGGATCGCACCAGCCGGGTAAGGCGGCGGGTGTCGACTCCGGCAATGCCGACGAGATTGTTGGCGCGCAGCCAACCGTCAAAGTGTCCGCTGGCGCGAAAGCTCGAAGGATCGGTGATCGCATCGCGGACCACGATACCGCGGGCTGCCGGTGTCTGGGCCTCGATATCCTCACCGTTGGCGCCGGTGTTTCCGATATGGGGGAAGGTGAAGGTGATGATCTGCCCGGCATACGAGGGATCCGTCACGATCTCCTGATAGCCGGTCATTGCGGTGTTGAAACACAGTTCCCCGATGGCGCGGCCGGTGGCGCCGATTCCGTGACCCCAGAACACCGAACCATCCGCGAGCATGATGCACGCCGTGGCCCACGGCGGCGGCTGTGAAACGGGTGCGGACATGGAAGCTGGCCAAGGAGTGACGTTGCCGGACTATAGGGATGCTGAGTGTCGGGGTCAAGCGTCCATGGGGGAAGAAACGTCACATTATCACGCCGTTGGAATCTATCCACCGGAGGCGGATGCAGACCAGGCGAGGGAAACGACTCGCCCTTGGCGGCAATCTGATGTAAGGCTCAGCGACGTTGCAACCAGGTGACCAAGATCAGCGCGATGTCCATCAGGCAGCAGATCACGGGGGCCCTCAAACAGGCAGTCAAGACCCAGGACCGGATCGCGACGTCGACGCTGAGACTCGTCATTGCCGCCCTCAAGGATCACGAGATCGCTTCACGCGCCAACGGTGTCAACCAGATGGTGAGCGACGAGCAGGCGATCGGCATTCTTGCCAAGATGGTGCGCCAGAGGCGGGAGGCCGCCGAGCAGTTCCGCCGGGGAAACCGGACAGACCTGGCGGAGCGGGAGGATGCGGAAGTCTCCATCATCACGCGTTTCATGCCGCACCCGATGAATCCGGATGAGTTGGCGCGTTGCGTTGATGCCGCCATAGTCGAGTGCGATGCGGTCAGCCTCAAGGACATGGGCCGGGTCATGGCCTTGCTCAAGAGGTCCTATCCGGGGCGTTTCGATGGCGCTGCTGCGAGTGCCCTGGTCAGGAAACGGCTCGGCTGAGGAGGACCAAGGTGCTGTTCACCCCGGAATTCCTGGACGAGATCAGAGCGCGCATTCTGCTCTCCGAGGTCATAGGGTCCAGCGTCCGCCTGGAGCGCCGAGGCAGCGAGTATGTCGGACTGTGTCCCTTCCATCAGGAAAAGTCTCCGTCCTTCACAGTCACGGACTCCAAGGGTTTCTATCACTGTTTTGGCTGCGGAGCCCATGGTGATGTCATC
Organism: Alphaproteobacteria bacterium; assembly: GCA_022822575.1. Lineage (GTDB taxonomy): Bacteria > Pseudomonadota > Alphaproteobacteria > SP197 > SP197 > SP197. Next base: position 10,378 of record JAJEBJ010000110.1, read on the forward strand.
CGCTATGTGGTGGAGACCGAGAACCTCACATTTCCGGAGGCCGTGGAACGGCTTGCCGGACGCGCCGGTCTCGCGATGCCCAAGCGCAGTCCGGAGCAACGGGAGCGTTATCGCCGTGCCGCGACCCTCCACGATGTCCTTGAGGAAGCCAGCCGCTGGTTTGAACGCCAGCTGGCCGGCAGCACCGGGAGTCAGGCACGCGCCTATCTTTCCGAGCGCCGCGTCAGCGACACCACGCGGGAGCGATTTCGTCTGGGTTACGCACCCAACGAGCGCACCAGCCTGATGCGTCATCTCACCGGCAAGGGCATCTCGCGGGAGCTGATCATCGAGGCGGGCCTTGCCTTTGTCGGCGACGGCGACCGCGAGCCGGTTGACCGCTTCCGCCACCGGCTGATTTTTCCCATCAACGATCGCAATGGCCGTGTCGCCGGGTTTGGCGGCCGGGCGATGGGCAACCAGAAGGCCAAGTACCTCAATTCGCCTGAAACGCCGGTCTTCCACAAGGGCCATCTGCTGTACGGCTTCAGCGAAGCGCGCAGGCCGGCGCACGATGCCGGAACGGTTGTTGTCGTCGAGGGCTACATGGATGCCATCGCCCTCGTCCAGGCGGGCATTCGACATGTCGTCGCTCCCCTCGGAACCGCACTGACCGAGGGCCACCTCGCGCTGTTGTGGAAACTGGCGGATGAACCTGTGCTGTGTTTCGACGGAGACACGGCGGGATACTCCGCTGCCTGCCGTGCCATGGAGAGGGCGTTGCCCGTTCTCAGGGCGGGAAAGTCCCTGCGCTTCGTGCTGCTCGTCGACGGCATGGATCCCGACGACATCGTCAGGGTCCGCGGAGCCGCGACCATGCGGGACATGATCGACCGGGCGATTCCCCTGATGGACATGCTCTGGCAGAGCCGCACCCGGGGACGGGCGCTGGAGACCCCCGAACGCCGCGCCGGACTGGAAAGGGAGTTGATGAGTCTGGTCGGAACGATCACCGACAGGGCCGTTGGCCACTACTACCGCGGCGAGATCAGCCAGCGGCTGAAGGCCGCCTTCGGTCCACCACGCTACAGGGGAGACCGCCTGCGGCCGGGAGAGCGCCGCCGACTCGACCGCCGGAGGAGGGAGTCGTGGACCTACCATCGCGGCGTGGAACCGGTACCCGGCAGCGTTCCCGGCGGCGGACCGGCTGGCGACGCCAACCTGGCCGAACGGGCGCTCATCGCCATCCCCTTCCTCTATCCGGGACTTCTCGACAGGATTGCCGAGCCCCTCTCCCAAGTGGCTTTTCTCGATTCGCGCCACGAACGGTTGCAACAGTGCCTCATCGGGGCCTCCGAGGCGGATGGAGACCTTGACAACCGGACGATATCGGACCACCTGACAGCAGCAGGTCTTGATGACCTGATGAAGGATGTGGTCCGGGCAGGGAGCTTCTCCTGTCTTGTCATGGAAACGGTTGGCGAAGCGGAAGACCTGTGGCACCACGTCCACGATCTTCACCATTGCCGCAATGTCCTGGGTCAGGAGATTCGAGCGGAGGCCGATGCCTGGGAGAACGATCCCACGGCACAGGCCTGGCAGCGGCTGGTGGCCAAGATCGAGGAGAGAGAGGGCTGGCAGGGTCGGGTGCTCGCCGATGATGACGCCCAGGAATCCGGATGATTCCCTGATAGGTTGTGCACCGGAGTCATCCGGCCCGGGTGCCGATTCGTGGTATACTGACCTGCATCAGGTTCGAGGCTAGGGAGAGTTCAGACATGGCGACCTATACGGCCGAAGTCGAATCCGGTGACGGTGTCGAGGATCCGCTCCTCGACAACGTGAACGTCGCCATCAAGAAAATGCTGATGCGCAGCAAGGAACGCGGCTACGTGACCGTTGACGAGATCAACGAGACGCTTCCTTCCGAAGAGTTCTCGTCCGAGCAGATCGAGGATTCGATGACCAAGCTCTCGCAGATGGGCATCATTGTCGTCGAGAGTGAGGAGCCCGAGGAGCCGGTCGAAGACAAGGCAAAGGTGGTCGTTCAGAACAAGACGCCCGCCCAGACGTCGACCACGGCGGAATTCGGGTACACGGACGATCCGGTACGCATGTACCTGCGCGAAATGGGTCGGGTCGACCTGCTCTCCAGAGAGGGAGAAATCGCCATCTCCAAGCGCATCGAGGCCGGTCGCGGGCGCATGATCCGTGGCATCTTCGAAAGCCCGATGACATTGGGGAAAATCGTCGACTGGCGTGACGATCTGGCCGAGAAAAGCAGTCTGCTGCGCGAGATCATTGATCTTGATGCCACCTATGCCGGTCTCGTGGAGGCATCCGACAAGCCAGGCTCACCGACCAATGGATCCGGGGAGACCGACAGCGATTCCGAAGACGACGTCGACGATGACGGCAACACCATGACCCTGGCGGCGATGGAACAGGCTGTCATGCCGGAGATCACGGCGACGTTTGACAAGGTTGCCAAGCTCTACCTGCGTCTCGAAGTCGCCCAGGAGAAGTACCTGGATGCACGGTTCAGCGGACGCGAACCTTCTCCTTCCGTGAAAGGGCGTTACACGAAGCTGCGCGACGAGGTTGCCAGGGTCGTCCGCACGATCAAGCTCCACAACAACTGTGTCGAGGCTCTCGTCGACATCCATCAGGGAACCATCCGCAAGCTCACCAAGCAGGAAAGCTCACTCGTCCGCGCCGCCAGGCGGCGCGGCATCAAGCGCGAGGAGTTTCTCGAGGAGTACGTGGGCCGCGAGCTTGATGTTTCCTGGCCGGATCGCATCGCTGCTCTGGATGATCCGCGGTGGCGCAAGTTTGCCAGTGCCGATGCCCGGATTATCGCCGAAGCCCGACAGCAAATCGCCGAGGTGGCCGTCGATTCGGGACTCGACATCAACGAGTTCAAGCGCATCGTGCGCGTCGTCCAGAAGGGGGAGAAGGAGGCAAGCCAGGCCAAGAAGGAGATGGTGGAAGCCAACCTGCGCCTGGTCATCTCGATTGCCAAGAAGTACACCAACCGCGGTCTGCAGTTCCTCGACCTGATCCAGGAAGGCAACATCGGCCTGATGAAGGCGGTCGACAAGTTCGAGTACCGGCGAGGCTACAAGTTCTCGACCTATGCCACCTGGTGGATTCGTCAGGCCATCACGCGGTCGATTGCCGATCAGGCGAGGACAATCCGCATTCCGGTTCACATGATCGAGACGATCAACAAGCTCACCCGGACGAGTCGACAGATGCTGCATGAAGTCGGCCGGGAGCCTTCTCCAGAGGAATTGGCGGAGAAGCTTGGCATGCCCCTGGAAAAGGTGCGCAAGGTGCTGAAGAT
>JAJEBJ010000262.1 GCA_022822575.1 Alphaproteobacteria bacterium
CTACGAACGCCACGTCGGCGGCGCCTTCTACCTGTTTCTGAGGGGGATGGATCCCGAAGCCGGCATGACCCGGGGCGTCTGGTTCGATCGACCGACGCAGGCCTGCATTCGCGATCTCGACGCCTGCTTCAGGGACGATGCATCGTGAGGGCGCCAGGCACCGTCGAGGACCTGTTGAGGGAGCGCGCCATCGCGCCCATCGACCGGCACTTCGCTGCTCTCATGAGCGATCTCGCCCCCGATGACGACCCGTCTGTCGCGCTTGCCGCGGCCCTGGCGAGCGCCGCAACCCGCGAAGGCCACACGTGCCTGGATCTCGAGGAGCATGCGGGCCGGGACGGGCACCCACCGAGCCCGGACGCCTGGATCGCCTCTCTCGAGGCAAGTCCGCTCGTCAGGCAGGCAACCTCGGGAGCGCCTGCGCCCCTGGTTCTGGCCAGGGGCGGGCGGCTCTACCTGGAGCGCCTCTTCGAACTCGAGAGAACCGTTGCGGCCGGCATCCGCGCACGCTGCGCCGGCCCCCTCGAGGCGGCGGACCCGCACACCGCCCTGATTGACCGGCATGTGCCGGCAGGCGCAGCCACCGACAGTCCGCGCACGGCGGTGACGGTCGCCCTCGGCAGCAGGTTCTGCTGCATTTCCGGCGGCCCGGGCACGGGCAAGACCACGATCGTCGCCAGGATCCTCTCGGTCCTTCTGGATGCCGGCCTGGTGTCGCCCGGAGGTATTGCGCTGACTGCGCCGACGGGCAAGGCGGCGGCCCGTCTGCAACAGGCGGTCCGCGACGCATCCCGGCGTCCCGACGTGGCGGCGCTCGAGGCACGGACCATTCACCGCTGGCTCAATGCCAGCCGCTGGAGCGAGGAGCCGACGCACCTGCTTGTCGTTGACGAGGCGTCCATGGTGGACATCACCATCATGGGCCAGGTTCTGGAGACGCTTCCGGAGACTGCCCGCCTCGTCCTGCTGGGAGATTCCATGCAGCTCGCGTCGGTGCAGCCGGGTTCCGTCTTCGCTGATCTCGTCGCCGCGTCCTCCTCGGGCTCGTCGCCGCTTCACTCCCGCATCGTCGAGCTCCGCCACAACTGGCGCTTCGACCCCGAGGGGGGAATCGGACGCCTTGCCGAGGCCATCGGGCGCGATGATGCCGATGGCGTCATCGCGGCACTCGATGACCCCGGGGAGCCGGCCATCACGCGCCGTCCGCTCGACGGAGCCGAGGGGTTCCGACGACTTGCGGTCCGGTTGACCGACGACGTCTACGCCCCCCAGGTCGAGGGCATGACCTCGGCCGCGGACGAAGAGTTCGATCCCTTCTCCCGGTTCGCGGTGCTGTGCGGTCACCGTCGCGGCGCTATCGGATCGGCGCGCTTCAACCGCCTTGTCGAGGAGGGTCTGAGAGAGCGAGGTCTCGCCCGGCAGCGCGACGGGTTCTACGTCGGACGCCCGGTCATCATCATGCGAAACGACCCTGCAACGGGGCTCTCCAATGGCGACACGGGCATCGTCATCCAGGCGGAGGGCGGCGCCCGCAGGGTGGTCTTCCCCCAGCTTCGCGACGACAAGGGCGACCCGCTTCGCCTCCCTCCGGGACGCCTGCCCGACCATGAAAGCGTCTTCGCCATGACCGTCCACCGGTCCCAGGGCTCGGAGTACCAGGACGTGACGGTCGTTCCGGGCGGTGAGGAATCACTGATCCTCACCCGTGAACTTCTGTACACGGCCGTCACGAGGGCGCGCCACACGGTCACCATCCATGGCAGCGAGGACGAGTTGAGGGCGGCGCTCGCCAGACGGACCCGGCGTGTCTCCGGCCTCTTCGATGCCCTGACGGACTGACGCCCGCGTGGCTTAAACGTCGGTGGCGACGAACCGCATGGCCTGGCGCGCCGTGCGGCGCACCATCTTGCGTCGCACCGGAGAGTTGAGGAGACGGTTGAGGGCGGCGAGCGCCACGTCGCCCGCATGACCCGCTTCCCTGGACGATGCGAGACAGCGCACGGCTTCGGCCGTCTTGAGAAGATGAACAGAAACGATGTACTCGTCCTGACCATGGTCGAGGAGCTTCGCCTCGACATCGCCGAAGAAGCCGGCGCGATCGCCAACCCTCCAGTCCTCGAAGTCGACGTTCGGGCTCTGATGACCGATGTTCCTGCCGGCAAAGCAGGCCATCTGCAAGAGACCGGCCGGCCACAGGTCGTTGTGGCGCGTGCACAGCCGCAACACGGCGTCGGCGAAGGTGAGACCATGGGTGAGATCAAGCCAGCCGAAGTCGCTGCCGTAGGGCTGATCGATGTCATCGAGGTGAGCCAGATCGAACGTCAGCATGTTCATCGCGTTGGCGCCAAGCAGGCTGCGATAGAGATCGAGCGGCGCCGCCTGCCCGTGGAGGGCCGTGAACTCGACAGCCTTTCCGGCGCTGAGCGTCGCATAGTCTCGTGCCGCCGGCACCGAACCGTTCGGTTTGGCGCCGAACGACTCGAGGGCGGGTCCATAGGCGCGGAACTCGGGGATGAGGTCCTCGCGGAAGGACGACACGAGACTGCGGACGAGCGACAGCAGCAGGGGTTCGGCGACATCGTTCCCGAGGCGTTCGACGAGGCTCCCTACCTTGGAGACGTAGATGGCTGAATGACCGAAGTCGGCGTAGTGCGCCAGGGCCGCCCGGGCGAGGCCCCGTTCCATCGTCACGTGGGCATTGCCGGCGGCAAGCGCTCCCCGGGCAAGGCGGATCGCCAACTCCTCGTCTTCCCTCTCGACGGCTTCAACGAACGCCTCCTCGTCCCAGTCAAGGGCACCCCTTGCAAAGGGATAGGCGGGCTCGCGCAGCGTATCGTCCGACATGTGACCGATTGCCTCGAGGAGGCAGATCAGGCGGTTTTCAGGATCGTTTTCGTGGCGGTCGTAGAGAGCCAGCCAGTCGGCGGCGCCGGCAAAAGCGTGGGTCCAGCCGAATTCGAGCCGGTCGTGGGACCACCAGATGGCCTTCACCATGGCGATGAGGGGATCTCCTCCCATGCGCATGATGCGGGCGATCTCACGGCTCATCTGTTCGTAGGCGTGGTCTTCGAAGCCCTTCTTCAGTCCTTCGAGCGCGCCGGCGACCTGTTCCTCGAGGGGAGGATCGACGATCTCGATCCAGACCGCTCCGTCGCGCAGCTCGACCGGGTAGGTGCGCAGCCTGTCGCCGTCACGCTGGTTCTCGCCGGTCTCGAGGTCGAACTTCCAGTTGTGCCAGTTGCACGTGAGCTTGCAGTCCTCATCCAGCGTGCCCTCGCGCAACGGGTATCCCTCGTGCGGGCAGCGGTTGTTGCAGGCGAAGATCCCCTTCTTCGTGCTGAAGATGGCGATCTGG
>JAJEBJ010000188.1 GCA_022822575.1 Alphaproteobacteria bacterium
CTCGGGCGGCACGTAGCGAAAGCCCTTGATGCCCCCGAACTCGGCGTCCTCCCGCCGAACCTCCGGCAGCGCGGGAAACGCCTCGCCCAGGCTGTCGTACGATTCGCGGTGTTCCTGCCAGGTCGCATCAGCCCCGAGAGAGCCCTCGGCGAGCAACTCGAGGTTGGTTGTCATCTGCTTGCTCAGCATCGCGGGTTACTCCGTGTGTCGACGATCGAAAGCGTCCGGATCGTTCACCAACCCCTTTTCATGGGGGTGGAGTCAGTGAAATAGTTACAGGATTTCCGTTGTTTGCATAAACCGAAGAGCCTATCCCCATGGCGACGCAGTGTATAGCACGACAATTGGAGCTTGAAGGCCCCGAACGCCGCCAGATTGAGGCCCGTCCCGGTTCCCGAGCAGGATTCTCGTCGACATGTCCCTGGGCGATCGCGGCATTCATGCTCTGGTGAAGAGACTTGAGCCGCAACCGCTGGCGGGCAAGGCCGTTGAAGGACGGCTCGCCCTACCACTCGGGTCCTTTCTGGCGGGAGTCGGGACTGTCGCCGGTGAGTTCGCCCAGAAGGTCGCTGAAGAAATCCGTGAAGTCGTCGGTTGCGGGAGGCGGCGCATGATCGACGAGCTTCAGGGAGGGCTCTCCTGCGAGGGCTTCGTTCATGTAGGCGGCCCAGATGCGGGCGGGCAGGCCACCGCCGGTGACCCTGCCGGTCGGACTTCCGTCGTCGTTCCCCACCCATACGCCTGTCACGTACTGACGGGTAAATCCGATGAACCAGGCATCGCGGAAGTCCTGGCTGGTGCCTGTCTTGCCCCCGGCCGGCCAGGCAATCTGTGCTGCCCTGCCTGTGCCGTCTTCCATGACCTTGCCGAGCATCGCCGTAATCGCGGCGTGAACAGCCGGTTCGATGAGGCGGGGTGCGGCGAGATCGTGCCGCCGGTAGAGGACCTCGCCTGACGATGTACGGATCTCCCGGATCACCCAGGGCCAGGTGGCCAGGCCCTGGTTGGCCATGGTGCCGTAGGCGCCGGTCAGTTCGAGGAGACTGAGTTCCGTCGTTCCGAGCGCCAGACTCGGGACCTCCGGCAGTTCACGGTCGATGCCGAGGCGATGCGCGACCTCGATGACGTTCGGAATGCCGACCTTCCAGGCCGTGGCGGCCGCCACCGTGTTGACCGAACCGGCGAAGGCATCGGCAAGCGTCATCACGCCCTCGTAGCGGTCGCGGAAATTCCCCGGACTCCAGCCGTTGATCGTCACCGGGCGGTCCTCCACGCCGGTGTCGGGATGCCATCCGGCTTCAAGGGCCGCCAGATAAACGAAAAGCTTGAAGGCCGAGCCCGGTTGCCGGTAGGCGTGCACGGCGCGATTGAACTGCGTGTGGCTGTATCCCGAGCCGCCGACCATGGCGAGCACGGCGCCATCGGGGGCCAAGGAGACGATGGCGCCTTCGGCGACGGTCGCAGGCCCGCCCTCGGCAAGGCCGGAGACAAGCGCGTCGCCTGCTTTCTGCTGGAGCGTCGCGTCGATGGTCGTCGAGATGATGAGGTTTCGGGTCGCCACACCGATGTATTCGGACGCTCGTGCCGTCACCCAGTCGGTGGCATAGCGTGCATTTCCGCCGGTGTTGCTGTCCACGGCGAGAATCAGGGGGGTCGCCTTCGCCCTTCCGGCCCGTTCGCGGTCGATGAAACCGGCATCCACCATGCTGTCGATGACGGTAGTGGTCCGGACAATGGCACGGCCAGGGTTGTTGAAGGGGTTGTCCCGCGAAGGGGCCTTCAGGAGACCGGCGATCATGGCCGATTCACCCAGGGAAAGATCTCCTGCCTTCTTGCCGAAGTAACGGTGCGAAGCGGCGGCGATGCCAAAGGCGCCGGCACCAAGATAGACCCGGTTGAGGTAGATGGCGAGGATCTCCTGCTTGGTGAACTTCCGCTCCAGCCAGAAGGCGAGCAGCACTTCCTGGACCTTGCGCTTGAGGGAGCGTTCCGGTGTCAGGAAGACATTCTTGATGACCTGCTGGGTGATGGTGCTGCCGCCCTGGACGACCTCCCCGGCGCGCAGGTTGACGATGAGGGCGCGCAGAACGCCGAAGATGTCCATGCCGCCATGGCTGAAGAAGCGGCGATCCTCGGTGGCGATGACAGCTGCCACGAGATCCGGCGGCAGACGGTCAAAGGGAACGATCTCGCCGCGAAAATCGCCGTAGGTCGCGAGAATTCTGTCGCTGGAATCAAGAACGGTCACCGAAGGCGTGCGATCACTGACGAGGCTGTCGGGATCGGGAAGGTCGAGGGCGTACCAGCCGACAAGGGCTCCGGTGAGAAGTGATATCCAGATGGTGGCGATAATGGTCCAGCGCAGGACAGGAGCGATCATGCGCAGGGGGGTGCGTTTCTTCATCTCGGATCAGGCGGTGCCCGGCTAAATGTCCAGGTTGGTCACCTTCAGCGCATTGGACTGGATGAACAGGCGGCGTGGCTCGACGACATTGCCCATGAGGGTTTCGAAGAGATCGTTCGCCTCGTTGGCGTCCTTCACGGTCACTCTCAGGAGCGCCCGCGCATCGGGGTCGAGGGTGGTTTCCCACAGCTGGTCGGGGTTCATTTCACCCAAGCCCTTGTAGCGCTGGATCGAGGCGCCGCGCTGGGCCAGCTGACGCACCAGCCGGACGAGGTCTCCCGGTCCCTGGACAGGGTGACGTCGCTCCCGGCGCTCGAGGAGACCGGGCCGCGCATAGAGTTCCTGGAGCGAGGGCGCCATGGCATCCAGCGCCATCGCTTCCTCGGATCGCACCAGGCTTGGGGTGATGCGATGGGTTTCGGCGACACCACGAACGGTTCGGCTGAAGACTGCTCCGCCTTCGCCATCCGTTTTGCCGCACCAGGCGCCGTCTCCATCCATTTCGCCCAGGCTCTCCGCCACCATGGCGGCCCGGCGACTCGCTTCATCGGCATCTGCCAGATGGCGTGGCGACAGGAGCCCGGCGATCGCTGCCCGCTCGGCGATGGCGATCGGCAGATGCCGTCCCAGGGGCTGCAGCAACCGGGCGGCGCGCCGTGCCTGTCTTACCATCTCGTCAAGTTCGGCCGAGCCAATCTGGCGTCCGTCGTGGTGGTGAAACACGCACTCCTCGCGGGCGATGCCCAGGAGATGGTCGTCGAAGGCCTGCTCGTCCTTGAGATACACCTCGCTCGAGCCACGCTTGACCTTGAAGAGCGGTGGCTGCGCTATGTAGAGGTAACCCGCTTCGATGATCCCGGCCATGTGGCGGAAGAAGAAGGTCAGGAGAAGAGTTCGGATGTGGGCGCCATCGACGTCGGCATCGGTCATGATGACGATCCTGTGGTAACGGATCTTTTCGATGTCGAAGTCCTCTGCAATTCCGGCGCCCAGGGCCATGATCAGCATGGCGATCTGGTCAGAGGACAGCATCTTGTCGATGCGTGCGCGCTCGACGTTGAGGATCTTGCCTCTGAGCGGCAGGACAGCCTGATTGGAACGGTCCCTTGCCTGTTTGGCGGACCCGCCTGCCGAATCGCCCTCGACGATGAAGAGTTCCGAATTCTCCGGGTTCTTTTCCTGGCAGTCGGCGAGCTTGCCCGGCAGATTGCCGATATCAAGGGCGGTCTTGCGACGGGTGAGTTCGCGTGCCTTGCGCGCCGCCTCGCGTGCTGCCGCGGCCTCGATGCACTTGGAGACGATCGTGCGGGCGTCCGCCGGGTGTTCCTCGAACCACTGTCCAAGGCGGTCGTTGACGATCTGCATGATGACCGGATGCACTTCGGAGGAGACCAGCTTGTCCTTGGTCTGCGAAGCGAACTTGGGGTCGGGCATCTTGCACGAGACCACGGCGGTCAGTCCTTCGCGCATGTCCTCCCCGGAGATCGACACGCGATCGCGCTTGAACAGTCCGTTGGCCGAGGCATAGGCCTGGACGGTGCGGGTCAGCGCATTGCGGAAGCCCGCAAGATGTGAGCCGCCGTCACGCTGGGGAATGTTGTTCGTGAAGCAAAGCGTGTTCTCGTGATAGGCGTCCGTCCACTGCATGGCGACCTCGACGATGATGTCGTCCCGGTTGTCGCTGAAGCAGATCACCTCGCCATGAAGACCGGTCTTGTTGCGATCGAGCCAGGTCACGAACGCCCTCAACCCGCCCTCATAGAAGAATTCCTGGGCATGCCGTTCCACGGTGCGGTGATCCTCGAGACGGATGCGTACGCCGTGGTTGAGGAACGCCAGTTCACGCAGTCTGTTCTCCAGCACCCCGATGTCGAACTCGGTTCTCGAGAAGGTGACGGGTGACGGCGTGAACGTGACCCTTGTTCCAGTCTTCGTGGTCGGTCCCCGAGCCGCCAGCGGGGCTTCCGCCACACCGTCGGCGAAGAGGAGGAGATGTTCCTCGCCACCGCGCCAGATGACCAGTTCGAGATGGGAGGAGAGGGCATTGACCACTGACACACCCACCCCGTGCAGCCCGCCGGAGACCTTGTAGCTGTTGTGGTCGAACTTCCCGCCGGCATGCAGGCGAGTCATGATGACCTCGGCGGCGGACACCCCTTCCTCGGCATGGATATCGGTGGGAATGCCTCTCCCATTGTCTTCAATAGTGATCGATCCACCGGGATTGAGCGTGACCGAGACGGTGTCGCAGTGTCCGGCGAGAGCCTCGTCGATGGCGTTGTCGACGACCTCGAAGACCATGTGATGGAGTCCGGTGCCGTCGTCGGTATCACCGATGTACATGCCCGGCCGCTTGCGTACCGCATCGAGCCCCTTCAACACCTTGATGGCATCGGCGCCGTACTCCTCATCGGCTGTCGGCCTGTCGGAGGTGAGCGATTCTTCGTTCATGCTGCAGCCCTCTCGTCGAGGCGCCGTGCACGGCCGGTCGTGACATGGAAGAACAGGGCCTTGCGGTCGAGGACGTCGAAATGGTCCCGATCGGTTCCCGTCATCCATGCCTGAAGTCCCAGGTCCAGGATCAGCGCGAGGAGCGATTCACGAGCCTTGCGGTCGAGATGGGAGACCACGTCGTCGAGCAGCAGGACGGGTGCGCGGCGGCCACCCGCAAGGCGCGCCGATGCCATCAGGATGGCGATGACCAGGGCCTTCTGCTGGCCTGTGGAGCACAGGGATGCCTCAAAGCCGGCTTCGAGGTGGTGCACGACGAGGTCCGTGCGATGAGGTCCCTCACCTGTCATGCCCTGTTCCGCGTCGCGCCGCCGCGCCGCCACGAGATGGTCGCGGAACCTGGCCTCGGCATCGACAGCCGGCATGTCGGTGATCCAGGTCTCGACGAGCCCGGCAAGGTCGAGGGTAGCGCCGGGAAAGGGCGCGGTGCCGGCGGCGAGGACCGGCGCCAGGGAGTCGCGGAACTCGCGTCTGGCAGCGGCAACGGCAACACCGGTCTCGGCCATGGTGCCCTCGAGCGCGGCAAGCCATGCGGTGTCGCGGCTCATCTCGCGCAACAGGCGCAGACGCTCGCGCATGGCGCGTTCGTAGGCGCCGATGCGGCGGGCATGCAGCGGATCATGGACGCACACCATGCGGTCGAAGAATCGGCGGCGGTGCTGTGCCGGTTCGCGGAACAGGCCGTCCATGGACGGGGTCAGCCACATCATCGACACGATTTCCGCAAGCGGCGCCTGGCCCTTGCAGTTCTCACCGTCTATCCGGACCAACCGGCCTCTCGTGTCATCATCTGCGGGCGCGCCGGTCCCGACCCGCGTGGTTGCATGGCCGGTGGTGATGTCGGCCACGACGGACCACGTTCCCGGGCCGTTGCGGCGCGGTATGTCGGCCAGCCTGGCGCCAAGAAGGCCACGGCCCGGCGCCATGAAGGACGCCGCTTCCAGGAGATTGGTCTTTCCCGAGCCGTTGGCCCCGGTCAGTACCACCGGAAGGGGGCCGGCCTCGAGGTCGAGATGTTCCCACGAGCGGAAATCCCGCAACCTGAGACGTCTGATGAAGGGATCGCTCCTGACAGCAGTTGGTCTTGTCACCGTCGCCGTGCCTAGACCCTGAGCGGCATCAGGACATAAAGCGTCCGGTTGTCGTCGGCATCCCGAACGATGGCCGGCGATGAGTCGCGGGACATGACGACCAGCATGACGTCGCCATCAAAATTCTTCGCCATTTCCGAAATATAGCGTGCATTGAAGCCGATTGTCATGGGTGGTCCCTCATAATCGACCTCAAGCTCCTCCTCTCCGGTGACTCCTTCGAGATTGCTGGCGGACACCTGCAGGCGACCGGTCGAGATGTCCAGCTTGACGGGTCGTCCCTTGTCCGTGGTCGTGATCACGGACATGCGGTCGGTCGCCCTCACGAACGTGTCTTTCGAGACCTTCATGACCCTGTCGTTGTCGTCGGGGATCACCTTCTCGTAGCTCGGGTAGGTGCCGTCGATGAGCTTGGACGTCATCTGGATGGTGCCGGAACGGAAGCTCATCTTGCGTTCCGCCACTTCGATGTCGATGTCCTCATCGGCGGTGTCGATCAGGCTGCGCAGAACATGAATGGTCTTGTTGGGAACAATGATTCCCGGCATGCCGTCGGCGCCTTCGGGCTGCTCGGTATCCACCCTGGCGAGCCGGTGGCCGTCTGTGGCGACGGCGCGTAGCGCAGGGCTGCTGTCGCCTGATGTCGCGTGGAAGAAAACGCCCTGCAGATTCTCCCGGGCGCCCTCCACGAGAGCAGCGAAATGCGTGCGGTCGAGGAGGCGCCGCAGTTCCACGGCCGGCAGCGAAAACCCGTGGCTGAAGGGAGTTGCCGTCATCAGAGGGAAATCCTCGGGTGGCAGGCAGGCGAACTCGAACTGCGTGGGCCCGCAACGAATCGACAGACGCCCGCTCACCTGATCGCGTTCGAGGGCCACCTGGGCACCGTCGGGCAGGGTGCGGCAAATGTTCTGGAGCAGGAACGCCGATGCCGTCGTGGTGCCTGATGCGTTGACATCTGCGGCGACGTTCTGCACCACCTCGAGGTCCATGTCGGTGGCTGTGAGACGGAGGTTCTGCTCGTCCGCGTCGAGTCTGACATTGGCAAGAACGGGGATGGTGCTGCGCCGTTCGACAACGCTGTTTGCGTGCGTCAGTGCTGTCATCAGGGCGCTACGTTCAACAACAAGTTTCATGGACCAGCATCCCTGGCAGGTAAACGCCGATCGGGGTGCGGTCCCCGCCGGCTGGCATGTCACGCCAATCTAGCAGGAAGCGGCATGCATGTGCCACACCATTGCCACCTAACGGGCAGGTTGGCCTAACAGATGCTCCAGAGTTTCGACATCCTCGGCCAGAGCCGGATCCTTCGCCTTCTGCTCCTCGATCTTGCGCACACCGTGCATCACTGTCGTATGGTCACGGCCGCCAAACCTGCGGCCGATTTCAGGCAGGCTGCGGTTGGTCAGACGCTTGACGAGGTACATGGCGACCTGACGCGGCCTGGCGATGGCCCTCTCCTTGCGGCTCGACAGCATGTCCGCCAGACGCAGGTTGAAGTGGTCGGCCACAACCTTCTGGATCTCCTCCACCGTCACCCGCCGTTCCTGGGCGCGCAACAGGTCGCGCAGCAACTCGCGGGTTGAATCGAGGGTCACCGGCTGCCCCACCATATGGACGTGGGCCACAACCCGGTTGAGAGCCCCCTCGAGTTCGCGGACGTTGGAAGTGATGGCGGTGGCCAGAAACTCCAGCACATCTGCCGGCACCACGTCTCCCGGGTCGATGCCGGGCCGCTTCTCGCCGATACTGTGAACCAGCTTGTTCTTCAGGATGTCGAGACGCAGGGCGTAGTCGGCAGGACGGAGCAGGGCAACGACGCCGCCGTTGAGGCGGGACCGCAGCCGCTCGTCGATTCCCTCGAGATTCGATGGCGCCCGGTCAGCGGTGATCACGATCTGCCGGTTGAGATCGGCAAGTGCATTGAAGGTGTGAAGGAACTCCTCCTGCGTGGACGCCTTGTCGGCAATGAACTGGATGTCGTCGATCATCAGGACATCCACCGACCTGAACTCGTTCTTGAATGCCATCGTGTCCTTGAAACGAAGGGCGTGCACGAAGCGCGTCATGAACTTCTCGGCCGACATGAAGAGACCCTGGCGTTCCGGTCGTTGCGAACGGATCCGCCAGGCGATGGCATTCATCAGATGGGTCTTGCCCAGTCCGACGCTGCCGTAGAGATACAACGGGTTGTAAGAAACCCGATTGCTGTCAGCCACGTCCATGGCAGCCCGATGGGCGAAGTGATTGGTCTCACCGACCACGAAATTCTCGAACGTGAACCTCGGATTGAGCTGGGTCGCGGCGCCGGCCACGTCCCTGGAAACCCGGTTCAGGCCGTCAGCGGCCCCGGGACGGCGCTGGACGGGACGGATTTCCCGGGTCTTGGGACGGCGCTCGGGAACACCGACAGCAATGGAGATGTCGGTGATCTCGTCGCTTTCGCCGCACCACAGGTCACGCAGGCGCTCGCCACAGCGCGACATGACCCACTTCTTCATGTTGTCTCCCGGCACCCGCAGCACGACCTTGGTTCCCGACACTCCGTCGAGGGTGAGAGGTCGCAACCACGTTCTGAAAGCCGCTTCCCCAAGTTCGGCCCTCAACCGCGAGCGCACACGCTTCCACTGGTCCTCGACGAGAGCCGTGCGCTTTAGCTGCCGGACTGCCATCAAACCGTCCTCTCGGTTGAGTCATGCAGGCCCGCAAGCAAGCAACATTTTGTTATTGTTCTCGAAAGTGTGACGCCCATCGATTCAATGCCCCCGGCTCTCCCCGAAATGTGCTCCCGGTTGTCGTGGTTTCCGTGAGTGTTTCGCCTCGCTCCCTCACCCGAGGATCGGCTCTCGATCCCTGCTTCAAACTAGAGCGGGCCTTGCCGGAGAACAACACAACGCAAGCGCCATTCCGCCCGCGAGGCAGGGCGGGACTGTTGACGTTCGCTGTATGGATCGGGGAAAGGAAACCCTTCCGCTGTGGCGGAAAGGGGAGCCGGTTACGCCAGATTGGGCAGCACGCCGCTGCCGGTCACTACATCTTGGCGATACGCCTGGAGAGTCGTGAAACCTTCCGTGACGCTGCGTTGCGATGGATAACTCCGAGTTGGGCCCCTCGCGCCAGTTCGGACTCGGCCCGGCGCAGCATGGTGGCGGCCGCATCCTTCTCGCCAGCCGCGATCGCCGTCTCGACCTTGACCACGAAGGTGCGCACGCGGCTCATCCGCTGGCGGTTTACCGCGGTTTTGCGGGCTGTCTGGCGTACCCTCTTGCGGGCCTGCAGGCTGTTGGCCATGTCGCTTCATCCACTCAACGAATGGCGGCTTATACCCGTGGCCGCAGAGGCCGTCAAATCAGGAAATCCGCGGAGTCTCGGACCCCCGTCCAGCCGCCGGAGGCAATTGCGAAACCAAAGCCTTTGCGAATCGGCCGACTCGAGTCGCGCTCAATGTTGGCAGCGACCACAAAAATAGGTCGACCGCCCCGACTGGATGATCCGCCGGATGGTGCCGCTGCACCCTGCATTCGGACAGGGAGCGCTGTCGCGGCCATAAACGCGGAAGTCGTGCTGGAAATAGCCGGGCTCCCCCGACGTCTGGACATGATCCCTGAGTGACGCGCCCCCGGCGGCGATGGCCCGGTGAAGGACATCGCCAAGCGCGCCGGCAAGTGCCGCCGCCCGGCCAGGACCGACATGGGCTGCCAGGCGGCGAGGCGAGATGCGTGCCTGGTGGAGGGCTTCCGAGGCATAGATGTTGCCGACGCCACCGACAATCTCTTGGTTGAGAAGCGCCGCCTTGACCGGCGTCCGGCGTCCGGCGAGACGGGCGAAAAGAGTGTTTGATGTAAATGAGTTGTCGAGGGGATCGGGAGCGAGGTGGCGAAGCAGGGGATGGCCGGCCTCGTCCGTTCCGGCTACGAGGGTCATCAGGCCGAAGCGGCGCTGGTCGTTGAAGACGACCTCGCTGCCGTCCTCAAGCGTGATCACCACGTGGTCATGGGGGCTGGAAGAAAAGCCGGTGCGTGGCCGGACAAGAAAGTGCCCCGACATGCCGAGATGACAGATCATCACCTCTTCATCGTCGAGATCGACCAGGAGATACTTCGCCCGGCGCCGCAGCCCCGTCACCCGGCGCCCTGCGAGGCGACCGGCAAAGTCGGGGGGAAAGGGAATCCTGAGATCCGGACGACGCACCTCGACACGGGCAATGCGCTGGCCGCGGAGAACCGGCTCGAGACCCCGGCGGACAGTTTCGACTTCGGGAAGTTCCGGCAT
>JAJEBJ010000113.1 GCA_022822575.1 Alphaproteobacteria bacterium
CGTCCGATCTACGGCCCCCTTGGTTCCTGGTCGCCGGACTTCATCACCGTGGCGGCAAAGTCGATTTCGGCACAGGCCGCCAGAAGAAGGCCGAGCAGCACGATGGCGGCGGTACGCGCCGTCGTCATGATCATCGCGAAAGCGCGTCGGCGATGGCGGTCACCGACATCGCAAAGTAGTCGGACCGGTTCCATTTGAGAATCGCCCGGTAGTTGTCGAACACGAGAAAGGCAGGGCCATTGGCGCCGGCGGGCAGAACGAGCGATGCCGCGGCATCCATGGGCAGGACGGGACCCTCACCCTGCCACAGCACGCCCCATGAGAGCCACGTTTCCAGAGGCTCGACACCGTCACGCGTGAGATCAAATCCCCCGGGAAGGGCGACCGCGGCCCCCCATGGCATGCTTCGTTGCCATCCCGAACGCGCCAGGTAGTTGGCAATCGATGCAAAGACATCCCCCTGATTCTGCCAGATGTCGCGACGCCGGTCGAGATCCCAGTCCTCCGCGAACCGGTTGAAACTCGACGGCATGAACTGACTCTGGCCCATGGCTCCCGCCCACGATCCCGTCATGTCGGTGCGGGAGATGTGTCCTTCATCGAGAATTGTGAGGGCGTGCAGGAGTTCATTGCGGAAAAAGGCGCTGCGCCGGCCATCGAAGGCGAGGGTCGCGAGAGCGGCAATCACGTCGAAGCCGCCGGTGTAGCTCCCGAACCTGGTTTCAACAGCCCAGATAGCGACGATGTAATAGGCGTCAAAATCATAGTGGGCGGCAATCGCCTCCAGAAGTGGCTGGTGTTCTGCATACTTTTCCCCCGCCCTCTCGATCAGGGACTCCGGCACCCGGCTTGCCATGTATTCATCGAAGGTCAACGTGCTTTCGGGCTGGTGGCGGTCGAGTTCGATCACCCGCGCGATTGGTTCCAGTCCGCCAAAGGCCGCATCGAGGGTTTGCTGGCTGACACCGGCAGCAGTCGCCTCCGTGCGCACATCGGCGAGGAACTCTTCCCACCCGGAGTCCGAGGCCGAAGGCAGGGCAAGCAGGAAAAGGACGCTGCAAGCCAGCGCCACTCCCGGGATTTGACGCAGATCAGACAACACCGCGTCGTTCCTCTCGTGGCGGACGACCAAACAGTTCGCGATAGCGGTGACTGAAGTGCGAGGCCGACACAAAACCTGCAGAAAGGGCAATCGAAAGGATCGATGTCGATCCCTGCAACAACATCAGACGGGCGTGATGCAGTCGGAGTTCACGGTAGTAACGCGAAGGAGACCGTCCCAGGTGCCTGAGGAACAGTCGTTCAAGTTGCCGGGTCGAAAGGCCGATGCCGTTGGCGACATCGGGAATCGTCAGCGGCTCTTCGAGATTGCGTTCCATGACATCGATGGCGGCCAGGACCTTCGCATCGCTGACGCCGGTGCGCGAGTGGAGCGCCATCCGCTGTCGATCATCGGATTGCCGGATCCTCTCGTGAATGAACTGTTCGGAAACCCTGCCGGCCAGTTCGACACCGTGGTCGAGCTTGATGAGATGAAGCATGAGATCGAGCGAGGCCGTTCCGCCGGAACAGGTGATTCTGTTGCGGTCGATCTCAAAGAGATCGTCGGTCACCTCAATATCCGGATACTGTTCGGTAAAGCTCTCGTGGTCTTCCCAGTGAATGGTGCAGCGATGGCCCCGGATCAGGCCGGCGCGGGCAAGAATGTGCGTTCCGGTACACAGGCTTCCCATGACGGTTCCCTGGCGTGCCAGCTTGCGCAGCCACGCCATGACAGATCTGTCGGCGAATGCATGGGCGTCAATCCCGGAACAGACGAACAGAGTCTCGCATGAAGCAACGTCGTTCATCGCATGATGGGGCACGACCTCCATGCCGTTGCTCGCCCGCACCGGCCGGCCATCGTGCGAAATGATCGTCCAGCGATAGTGCGTGGCGCCGCTCATTCGGTTGGCTGAACGCAACGGCTCGACGGCGGCGGCGAAGGCCATCATCGAGAACTCCGGGATCAGGAGAAACGTGAAGGACTTCACATCCACCGCTCCTGGTGCGTGTCGGGCTTCCCGGGAAGTGCGCGTTGAGGGCCGGGTTGTCAATCTCGGCACTCAGGCCTCCCTCGCGGCGTCGAGACGGACGTAAGCTGGTGAGGTCCGGCCGCCACGGACTTCACCGAAATAGACGGTCATGTGCGGATAGGGAATTTCGATGCCGGCCTCATCGAAGCCCAGCTTGAGGAGTCTCAGATACTCGCGGCGCACGCCCCACTGATAACCGGCAAGAGTGCGAATCCGGAACCTGAGAGTGACCGCCGAGTCACCCAGATCATTGACGCCCAACACCTCGAGATCCCCGGCAAGATGCGCGTTCAGCGTGTCGTCGCTGCGCGCCTCCTCGTCGATCCGCCGCACCACGTCGATCACCTTGTCCGTGTTCTCCTGGTAGGCAACCCCGATGTCGATGACCGCGTACCCGAAGTCCCGCATCATGTTGGTGACAGAGGAGATGTCCCCGAAGGGAATCGTATGCACGTAACCGCTCAGATCGCGCAACTGCACCGTGCGCACGGTGACACTCTCGACTCCGCCCATCTTGCCGCCGGCCTCGATCCAGTCACCCACCGTGAACTGGTTCTCGAAGAGAATGAATGTGCCGGTGATGATATCCTTGATGAGAGACTGGGCGCCGAACCCGATGGCGAGCCCGACCACGCCGGCACCTGCGAGCAACGGCGTGATATTGAGCCCAAGTTCTCCCAGGATCGTCATGGCAGCCACCCCCCCGATCACGACGAGAAGGACGTTTCTCGCCAGTGGAAGCAGGGTGAGGACGCGTGGATTGGCCCCTTCCCCATGACTGCGCCTGAGTTGGTTGGCAATGACACCATCACCGATTTCCCAGACCAGAATGGCGACGATGACAATCACGACGACGGCTATCAGCCGACCGAGAAGGTCCAGACCCTCGGGGGACAGGATGATGTGTGTCGCCTCAACGCCCCAACTTTCCAGTGCAGTGACGA
Organism: Alphaproteobacteria bacterium; assembly: GCA_022822575.1. GTDB lineage: Bacteria > Pseudomonadota > Alphaproteobacteria > SP197 > SP197 > SP197. Next base: position 3,020 of record JAJEBJ010000113.1, read on the forward strand.
TGGCGACGGTCCAAATCACCACGTTGGTGAAGGCGCCGACGAGAGAGAGATAGCGGTTGCTGCGCCGTTCGAGATCCGGAAACCTCTCCTGCAGGTCAGCACCGATGCGAAAGAGCCTCGACAGGGATCGCCGTGCCAGGGTGCTGGCCAATACCCCGGCCAGACCGGCAAGAAAGGTGAAGGCGAGGCCATGAAGAATGAACACCGTGCCCGAGCGCGCCTCGAAGACCCATACGGTGAACGTGATGGCAACGGCAAGAATGGCGACCACATGCCAGACATCGCCGAGGCGCGAGCGCATGAAATGCGTCCGGCCATCTGCGCCACCGCCTATCCAGGCGGCGACCACAACCCGGTTCTGCAGGATGACGACAATCGCCATGATGGCGAGGACCAGTCCGACGACACGTACCAGGGAACCAACGCTCGCTTCGGGTGCACCCAACGCCAGCAGCAGATCCGTGACCAGGAATCCCGCGAGTCCGACCGCCCAGAGGCGGTTGAACCAGACCACCAGGTATGCTGCCTCCCGATCAGCGACCGGCAGCAGTCGGATGGCGGGCCGCAGGGGTGACAGGATGACGCGGACCAGAATGACGGCGATGGCGTAGAGCCCGACGATCATGGCTGTCGTGTAGATGACGGCCATGGCAACCGCATCAGGTACCAGAACGAAGGTCGCAAGCCAGGTCACCAGGAGGAAACCCATGACTGGCGCAATTCCGAGCAGGAATCGGGAGCCGGCATCGATCAGCCGCTCCATCACGCTTCCGCCCTCGTCCTCCTGCAGCCTCTTTCTTGGAGCGGCTGTGAGGCCAAAGACCGCCAGCCAGGCCAGGGCGCCAGCAGCAAGGGCCAGTCCGGCCTGCCCTGCGATGCGTAAAAGCCCGGAACCGAAGTCCTGACGCGACACCTCGTCGATGATCCAGCCCGTCAACTGCCTGCCATCATCAAGATTCGCCAGGAGGTCCTTCATTCTCTGGTGTAATCCGGAGATGCCGGAGGCGGTCTCTTGTCCGATAGCCCCGTCTCCGGTCGATGCCAGTGCATTGAGTCTGTCGATCAATTGCTGGCGTTTGACAGGGTCCTCGAGGACAGACACGAGCCCGGGAATCGTGTCGATGGTCTCCTGTGCAGCAACAGGCACAAGGGGTACTGCGACCATCCAGAGTGCGAGTAGCGCCGAAAGAGGGAGATGGCGCATCACGGTCAACATGAACTGTTATCCCGGATACTGGATCAAGTGAGTGTAGCGATGCCCGGATGGCAATCCAGTCGTGCGGTGGAAATCACGGACTGCGCATAACCGATGAGTGTACTCATCCACCTCGCGATGCGATGCCAGGTTCGTCTTCACATGGCCGCTTTCATTCAGCCGCACTCGTCGATCAGGTTGTTGCCCCTCCCCTTGAGGAAGGCATGCAACCGGCAGGCAGTTCCTTCACGAACCTACGCTTCCATGAGACTGTCTCGGCGGGGCCTTGAACCGGCGAAGTCATGAGACTGCGTCGGAGGCAGAGCGGCCAGCCGCCATCCCGATCCATCAAACCCTTGCCCAGGTGAGCCGGGACGCTGCGATACTGACGGCCGGATCACCCGTAGCCGGGATTGCGTGATCCGTTCCTCTCCCGCACTTGAGCGAGGCGTTGCCTGCCGATACAGTCCGCGCCGGTAGTGAAGACAGTCCGATCGGGGATCATCCATGGCCGAAGTCATCGCCGACTGGCAACGTGCCGACAGCGAGCACCTTTCCACATACAAGCGGGTCATGCGCCTGACCGTGGTGTCGACGGTGGCGTGCGTTGTTGTCCTCGCGCTGCTTGCCGTTTTTCTTCTTTGAAGATCATCTCCGGCGGCCAGACGGGCGCCGACAGGGCGGCACTCGATGCCGCACTGGCCAGTGACCGGACGGCCGGCGGGTGGTGCCCCAGGGGTCGGCTGGCCGAAGATGGAATCATCGATGGCCGTTACCCTCTGACGGAAACGCCCAGGAGTGACTATGCCCAGCGCACATGCTTCAACGTTCGCGATTCCGATGCCACGCTCATTGTGGCGAGTCGGCCACTGATCGGAGGCACTGCGCTCACCGAAAGACTGGCACTGGCTTGCGGCAAACCATGCCTCGTGGTTCATCCCGACGATACGCCAGATGTTATCGCCATCTGTCGGAACTGGATTGAACGGCACGGGGTGCAAATCCTCAATGTCGCCGGCCCCCGCCACAGCACCAGCGCCTCGGCCTATTCCGATACCAGACGCATCATGGATGCCCTGCTCGCCACTACTCCTCTTCGCGCAGCAGCCGCAGGTAGATCTCCAGTCGGCCTGCCGGAATAGCGCCCGCCCGAACCGCCACACGTACAGCACATTCCGGTTCGTGGTCATGGGTGCAATCACGGAACCGGCAGCGGTGGCCCGCCTCATCGATGTCGGGGAACAATACGGAAAGCTCATCGCGGGTGATGCCAGCGAGACCCAGCGAACGAATTCCTGGAGTATCGATGAGCGATGTGCCGCCGCCGAGGTCATAGAGCGATGAACGGGCAGTGGTATGCCTCCCCTGCTGCCGACGGCCCCCGAGACCACCGACGCGCGCGTTCTGCGTGCCGGTCAGTGCATTGACAAGCGAGGACTTTCCGACACCGCTCGGCCCGGTAAGCACGACGGTCTGCCCCTCAATGCAATTGACCAGCCGGTCGAGCCCCTCCCCCGTCTTGGCAGACACCTCAACGATCATCAGTCCTGTCCTGCGGTAGTCAGCGAGGTCCGGACGTGGCATGTCGAGGTCGATCTTGTTGAGCACGACCGTCACACCGACACCACCTCTGGATGCGATGACCGCGTAGCGGTCGATGATGCGGGGATGAAACGGCGGATTGGCCACTGAGACGACGACAAGGGCACGGTCGATGTTGGCAGCGAGAACCTGTTCCGTGGCACCTCCGGACGCGCGCCTGCTGGCATCGTGTCGCCATCGGGCCAGCACCCCATGTCTTTCAAGGACTGATTCTATCCTTGCTGGCGTTGTCTCCGTTGTGACGTGCACCCGATCGCCGACCACGGGGTAGGGATCGATGCCTTGGCGTGGCGCACAGCGTACGGGATTACCATCGAGATCCACGGTGACGAGAATTCCGTGAACCTCGATGACGCGGCAAAGATGCCCATTGCCCAATG
>JAJEBJ010000280.1 GCA_022822575.1 Alphaproteobacteria bacterium
CTTGTACCAGGAGGCGGTGAATCCGTGGAGCCAGGCGACACCCTCGGGCGACGTCACCCAGAGAACGTCGATCCCCTCGTCGGCCGCCATGTCAGTGAGTTTCTTCAGGCGCGCGCAGTACTCTTCACCGGTGAACGGCAGATCGACCGGCGCCAGGCCCGAGGCTTCGAAGTGTCCGGGGCGCAAACCGATACCGGTCATGACACTCTCCCTTCCTGATGCGTGACCACCCCGTCGGCCGAAACCCTGGGACACATGGCGCACCATGGATAGTCGCCCGGTTCCACGCCGTAGCGGGCGAGCTCCGGCAACCAGTCCGGCGAACAGCCCCCGGGGCGCGTGGTGACCCGGATATCCTCGCCCAGCCACTGGAACGACAGTGTCCGCCTTCCCAGCCCTTCGGGCAGACTGCCCGATCCGCCGTGAACCGTCATGCCGTGAAACACCACGACATCGCCGGGTTCCGTGGGCCAGCCGATGACCTCGTGGAGGTCACTGGCCGCGAAATCGGTGATGGCCACGGCGTCACCGGAGCCATCATCGCGCACCCCGCCAAGCTGTTCGTGTTCGAAGAACGGCTGTGCGAGCGGGCGATCCCACAGGTGGGATCCGCGGACAAACTGCAGCTCGGTACCGGCCGGCACCGGGTCGAGGGAGGTCCAGATACTCAGTGCCTGGCGACCTTCGGCACACCAGTAGGTCTGGTCCTGGTGCCAGGGCGTCGGCGTCGACGTACCGGGCGAGCGCAGGAACATCGACACGTAGAACGCAAGGGCCGTGGGCGACTCCATCATCCGCGCCGCGATCGGGCCAAGCGGTGACGCGGTCATGGCTGAGGCAAAGAAGGGATTGTCGGGCACGGGAGCCGCGTCGAAGAGGACATGATCGCCGGTCGCCTCGTCACGGATCCAGTCCGCCCTGTGGCGGCCGGGATTGTCCTTCAGGGCGGCGATGCCCCGTTCGAGTTCCCGGCACCAGCCGGCATCGAGAACGCCTCTCAGCACGACGGCGCCATCACGGCGAAAATCATCGATCGCATCTTGGGGAACGGGCACCACGTCGGCGTGCGGCATCGTGCGCGACCTTCTCTTCCGGCGACTTGACTCGACAGACCCGATCGGGAGCATGAACGCCTGTCGGATCCCGCAAGGAGGATACCATGAAGGCTGCAGTGCTGCATGAGGTCAATACCCCCCTTGTCATCGAGGATGTACCGGTCTCGAAGCCGAAATCCCGCGAGGTCCTGGTCCGCACCGCGGCGTGTGGCGTATGTCACAGCGACCTCCACTACATCGAGGGCAAGTACGCCGCACCGTTGCCGGCGGTTCTCGGGCACGAAGCCGCAGGCGTCGTCGAGGCCGTCGGTTCCGAGGTGCGCCATTTCAGGCCGGGCGATCACGTGATTTCCTGCCTCAGCGTCTTCTGCGGTCACTGCGAATACTGCACGACGGGGCGTCCCTTCAGCTGCCAGAATCCCGAGGTCTCGCGCGCCGACGATGAGGAACCCCGCCTCGGCAACGGTGTGAGCCAGTTCTACAACCTGTCCGCCTTCGCCGAGATGATGCTGGTTCACGAACATGCGCTCGTGAAGATCCGCAACGACATGCCCTTCGACCGTGCCGCTCTGATCGGCTGCGGCGTCACCACCGGATTCGGCGCCGTGGTCAACACGGCGAAGATCGAGGTCGGAAGCACGGTGGCGGTCATCGGCTGCGGTGGAGTCGGCCTCTCGGCCATCAACGGTGCGGCCATCGCCGGCGCCGGACGCATCATTGCCGTCGACATCAGGGGCACCAAGCTCAATCTTGCCCGCCACTTCGGAGCCACGGACGTCGTCAACGCCGCCGAGGTTGACCCGGTGGAGGCGGTGCGGGAGATGACGGGGGGCGGCGTCGAATACTCCTTCGAGGCGCTCGGTCTCAAGCAGACCAGCGAACAGGCCTTCCGGATGCTGAGGGCCTCCGGCATGGCCACGGTCATCGGCATGGTGCCGGAGGGCGAGATGCTGGAGATTCACGGCGCCGACCTGCTCGACGACAAGGTGCTGCGCGGTTCCAACATGGGTTCCAACCATTTCCGGGTCGACATGCCGCGCTACGTCGATTTCTACCTCGACGGCAAGCTCAAGCTCGACGACATGATCAGCCGCCGCATCAGCCTCGAGGAGATCAACGAAGGCTTCGACGACATGAAGGCCGGCGAGGTGGCCCGCAGCGTCATCGTCTTCGATTCCTGACGCGGCGAATCAGCGAAACGCCATACGGTCCGGATCCCGCCGGCCGCACGCGGCCGGTGGATCAACCAAAAGAGACTTGCACCCGTCCGGTGTTTCGATCGAGGCGTCGTCTCTGAGGGTCTTCAGGGATCGCCAGAGGGCGGGTGGCCGAGCACGCGGTCGCGGATCGGCTGGCGCCATTCCCGGCCGCTGTCGTCCTGCCACCAGACGTTCGCGCGGAACCAGGGGGCGCACTCGTAGGGGTTGATGTTGGGATTCTTCTCGGGGTGCCACTGGCGGGCGAGTTCGGGATAGAGCGCACGGAAACTGTGGCGCGCATCGCAGCGCCCGGCGATGTCGCGCGGCCGTTCGACAATCACGCCGTCCTCGAGCCAGACATCCATGCGGTGCCAGTAGAAACCCACGTGATCCTTCAGGCCGTCAACCTCCCTGTGCGGCTCGTCATAGGCCCAGATCACGTTCTCCTCGATCCGGGAATCGACCTGGAGCGTCCAGTAGCGCGCAAATCCCTTGTACTGGCAGTAAGTGGAATGCGTGTTGGCCGTGAAACACGACCACTCCACATCGTCCTTCGGCATGTAGTAGACAGCCCCGTGCCCGAGTTCCATGACCGTCAGGGTGCGATCGCTGGCCGCGACAGTGGCGCCTGCGCAACGGGCCTCGACCCTGGCGGGCACGATGGCAAGATCGACCTCGTATTCGGGGTTGCGCCGCCAGCCGGGGGATGCATCCGGTGAAACCTCCTGGAACTCATCGGGCGACTTGCTGTCCACCGGCGCCTTTCGGGCCGCCGCGATGGCCCGGCCTAGGGCGTGACCCCGCCTGAACGACTCGAGATCCCGGATGTCGATCCGCCAGCCGCCATCAACCTCGACGCCCATCATCTGCCCGTAGTCAAGACGGTAGGTGACTTCCTCGACCGTCATGCCGAGCCGGCGCGCAGCCTCGTGCTGATCAATGATGTCGGCCATGCCCAATCCTCCACAGATAGGACCACCGGTGCTTTGACACCTGAAGACCGCTTCGATTATTCACACGTCAGGCATCGTGGGACCGTTGGTCCATGTCAGATCTCAAGGATGTCACGAGAGGCGATCAGCTGAAAGCCCTGGGCTTGAGCACATTCGCCTTTACCGTCTGCTTTGCCGTCTGGACGATCTTTTCCATCATCGGCGTCAAGA
>JAJEBJ010000425.1 GCA_022822575.1 Alphaproteobacteria bacterium
CGGCCAGCGCCTCGGCCTTGTCTCGAAGGATGGGGAAGTCACTGAGCGCCCGTTCGGTCGCCTCCTTCCTGTCGAGGCCGCAACCGATGGCCGCCGCCGCGATGTTCTCCGTCACGGTGAGACGCGGGAAGACATAGCGACCCTGCGGCACGTAGCCGAGTCCGGCACGGGCACGCCGCGCAGTGGAAGCGGGAAGTGGTTCACCGTCGAGCAACACCTCGCCACCGAAGACATCGATCAGTCCCATGATGTACTTCAGCAACGTCGACTTGCCGACACCGTTCCTCCCCAGAAGCGCTACAACCTCCCCGGTTTTGACACCCATCGACACATTGCGGATGATCCGCGTCTTGCCGTAGCCTCCGGTCGCGTCGGTGATCTCAAACATGCTGGTGACGGCCCAGGTAGATGTCGAGCACGCGGTCGTCCCGGCGCAGCGTCTCGATGTCACCACGGGCAAACACCTCACCCTGGTGAAGCACCGTGACATCGGCATCGAGCGTGCGCACGAAGTCCATGTCGTGCTCCACCACCACCACGGAGGCAGTCCTGGCGAGTGCCCGGACCATGTGTGACAGCTGACCACGCTCCTCGTGAGTCATGCCCGCTGCGGGTTCATCGAGCAGGATGACATCGGGACCCAGGGCAAGCACCATGCCGAGATCCAGCCACTGCTGCTCTCCGTGGGAGAGTTCACTCGCCGGCCGTGACGCCGAATTCCGCATGCCAAGCATGTGGAGCATCTCCGTCGTGATCCGGTCGGCCATTCGCGCATCCCGGCCGCGGCTGTAAGCGGCAACCCACAGGTTGCGGCGCACATCGAGATCGGCGAACACCTGCGCCCTCTGGTTCTTGATGCCCAGCCCCATACGCACCCGGCGGAAGGGGTCGGTCTTCGTGATGTCCTGGCCGGCCAGCGTGATGCTCCCGCCATCAGGCTTGTAGACCCCCGTGCAGGCCTTGAGATAGGAGCTCTTGCCGGCGCCGTTTGGACCGATGAGGCATCGTACCCGACCAGGTGAGAAGGACTGGGAAACATGCTTCACCGGGATCACCCCGCCGAACCGCTTGAACGTGTCCTCGGTCTCCAGGACCACCGGCTCGCCGCCCGCCGTGCGCAGCAGGTCGAGACGCTCGAAGTCCACGTTGAGACTGGACATACGCGCTTCGGCGTCCTCATCCTGGCCGCGTCGCGTCGCCAGGCCTCTTGCCAGCTCCATGAGATCCTTCAGGCCCCCCGTCAGCCCGTTGCGCAGAAATATCACCAGCAGGATGAGGCAGGCGCCCATGACGAGAGTGGTCTGACCACCGATAACGCCCCCGCCAAGCCAGAAGGACAGTCCCCCCACCACGAGGGCTCCAAGAAAGGCTCCCACCAGTGATCCCCTGCCGCCGACGAGGACATAGATGGGCACGAGAAGGGCCTCCTGCACACTGAAGACGGAAGGGTTGAGATAGTTGGCCCAGGCGCCGAACAGGGCCCCGGCAAGACCTGCAACCGCTCCTCCGATCGTGAAGAGAAGAAGCTGGTAGAGCCGGACATCGTAACCGAGAAGCTCGGCCTTGACCGGATCCATGCGTATGCAGTCGATCACCAGCCCGAACGGCGAGCGCATCAGGACGTGACTGGCATACCACGCGATGGTGGCGATGACGGCGACGGTGAGGAACATCGCTCCTGGTTCGAGCAACGGAGCGTCCTGTCCGAGGCCGAGGACGTACCCCGGGATGTTCGACATGCCATTGTCGCCACCGACGACGGCATCGCCGATCGTGGCCGTGAACGACACCGCGACCGTCCACAGCACCAGGGTGAAGGTGTAGGTGATGATGGTCGTCTGAAGCGGGCCGAGACGACCGTAGAACGTGAGACCACCGATCAGAAACGCCGTTGCCGCTCCCGTCACCATGCCCACCGGCAGTGACCAGACGAGCGTGTTCCCGGTGAGGGACGCGAAATTGATCGCCGTGATACTGCCAAGGTAGCCGCCAACACCGTAGAATGCGGTCTGCCCGAGGCTCAGGATTCCTCCCCTGCCCCACACCAGATCAAGGCTGAGACCCAGCAATCCGAAGATGACCCATGACGTCGCGACATAGGCAAGGTAGGGATCGAAGGACAGGCTGGCGACAATCGCCAGGCCAAGCAACCCGAAGAACCAGACGAGCGAGAACGGTTCGAAGCGCGCCACCCTGGGCATGTCCGTTCCCACCGCCTCTGCCATCGGATCAGAGTTTCAGGCGCCAGCGTGCGGAGATCCCCAGGGGGAAGATCCGCAGAATCGTGATGGTCGCGATGAAGAACACGACATCTCCCATGACGGTCGTATAGAAGCTTGCTGTCATGCTGGCGACGGAGCCCAGGACTCCGCCGGCAGCGACCGTTCCCGACAGGGTGACGGGACCCGCCGCGACAACGGCAAGAAAGGCCTTGATGACGAATGCGAAGCCCATGCTCGGCGTGGCCGGGAATGCGGGAAGCAGGATGGCGCCGGCAAATCCGGCGAGTCCCGAACCCAGGGCGAAGGTCGCCGTGTTGATGCGTCCGGACTCGATCCCCATCGTTGCCGCGGTCTCCGGATCCTGAATGGCCGCGCGTGCAACAATGCCGTAGCCGGTGCGCGTGAGCAGCCAGTAGAGAAGCCCGATCAGGACCACCGCCACGAGAATGAGGAAGAGCAGGTAGGTGGAAAGCGTGTAGTTTCCGATCTCGATGTTGGATTGCGGCATGCCGACACCGGGTGTCACCGTGCCGAAAATCAGCACCGCCAACTGGTAGAGCACCAGAGAGAGACCCCAGGTCGCGAGAAGAGTGTCGAGAATGCGCCCGTAGAGATGGCGGATGATCGCCCTTTCGACGATGGCGCCGAAGAGGGCCGTGACAACGCTTGCCAGAACGACCGCCAGGGGAAACGGAACACCGATTCGCGTGGCAAACAGCGCCACGTAGGCACCGAACATGATGAACTCGCCGTGGGCGAGATTGATGACCCCCATCAATCCGAAGACGATGGCGAGTCCGACGGTGGCAATGAGCAGAACGGATGCGCTCGACAAAGATGACAGCAGAACTGTCGCGAGGTAGTCGAGTTCCACGGTCGGGACTCTCCGCGTACTGGTGCCGGGTCAGGCTGAGAAGGCGCGGGCGGCTGCTTCTGCAGCCGCCCGCGTTCCTCTCCAGGGATCAGGGAACGAAGTGTTCCGCCGTATCGGGATTGGCGATCAGATCACACACCTCGTCCTCGAAACTCGGCTCTACGTATTCGAACTTCTCGATGACATCGAAGGCGTGTTCACGGTTGCCGCGAACGATGTAGATGTTCTGCCGCAGGTGGTGGGAACCGGGCTGCATGGAGACCGTTCCATTCGGACCCTCGAAGGAGACACCGCTCTCGAGCGCGGCAATCACGGCATCGTTGTCCGTGGTGCCTGCGATCTCGACGGCAGCGGCCCAGACGTGAACCGCATTCCAGACGTCGGCCGCCTCCGAAATGATGGGCTCATCCAGTCCGTACGCTTCCTCCCACAGGGCCATGAACGGCTCGTTGTTCGGCTCGTCGATCCACATGAAGTACTCCTGGGAAGCGACAATGCCCTCACCGGCGTCCGGCGAGACGACCACCTGCTGGTTGCCCGAACCGTAGTTGGTGGAAACGATCCCCATCTTGTCCTTCAGTCCGGCTGCCGCGAACTGTTCCAGGAATCCCGTCTGGTTGGCGCCCACCGGCAAGGCAACGACGAAGTCCGGATCGGCCGCCTGGATCTTCTGGATCGTCGGTGAATAGTCGGTCACCGTGAGGGGCAGGAAGTCGGCTCCGAGAACCTCGGCGCCGAACTCGTCGGCGTAGTATTCCACCCAGTGGGCCGAGATGGTGCCGAAATTGTAGTCGGGCGCCATGATGTAGATCCTGGGCCCGTACTCTTTCACTGCCCAGTCAATGAGCACGCTCATCTGCTGCGACGCCGAAGCGCCGGTGATGAACGTCTGCTTGTCGCAGGCGCCGCCCTCATAAAGGGCACTGTAGAAGTACGGAACCTTCTTTTGCCTCACGATCGGCCTGATGGCTTCCCGCGACGAACTCGTCAGCCCGGCAAACAGGACGTCGATCTGGTCGCGCAGAATGAGCGTGTTGGTGTACTGCGTGTACTTGGCGAGATCGGACTGTGCATCGTTCTCGATGACGGTGATCTGGTTGCCCAGCACGCCGCCATCGGCATTGATGCTGTCGACGGCAAGGTGCAGCGCCTGACTCTGCTGGATTCCGTAAATGTTGAGCCCACCGGTCAAATCGAATATCGCGCCGACCTTGATGTCGTCGTCGGCCCAGGCCCCCGACCCCAGGGTGAGCGACAGCACAACGGCGGCTGCCTGCGCCACCCACGTGCCCTTCAAACGGTCTCGCATGATTGTTCCTCCCTTATGATCGGCATCGGTCCGCATGGCCCGCGACAACAGCAACGGGACAGCGACCGATCAACCGGTTGTTTCCGGTTTTGCATGTCCTGGATCACGGACGGTGAACTCTACATCACCGTCATCTGCGATTGCAAAGAAGTCACCAACCAGTCCGACTCCGAGCAGGTCATCACTTCAAGAAACCTCACATCCATCGTCCGCATCACCCGGCATGGCGCTGTATCGCAGTTCCCCTGCGTGCATTCGACCGGAGTCGATGGCGTCATCGGACCGTGTTCCGCCGGGAATTCGGAAGCCGGTGCGACCATCGTTCATCTCCCTCTTCTTGTCCCGAGAGACTGATCGACATCGTGACAAGGACACCGTGTGATTCGGGTGAGGGAACCCGAACCTCGGGACACGGCCCCGGACCCCAGACAGGATAGCGCCATTGCCGGACAGATGTCGCGAACGGCGTTGCCGCATGAGAAGGGCAACGTTATCGTCCGGCGACACTCGGGAATGCCGGTTCGAACGAAACCTCTCCGCACTGCTGGCGTTGAAATTTGTCCCCCTGCCCCTGACCGGTTTCGTTCCCTGCGTCACCAACAGTATCATGGTGTCAACATCGTGACCGTCCGGGGCAGGAGCACCGGCAAGCAAAGCGAACCAACATGTCTGTCCGCAATCGGGAGATACACTTCATGGCGACAAACGGCAGACCGCGCGACGAGATGCGCATCCGCTCCGGACACTGCGAACCCATTGCCATCGTCGGCATGGCATGCCGGTTCCCCGGTGCGCCGGACCTTGCCTCCTTCTGGCGCCTGCTCGATAGGGGCGGAAACGCGGTGGCCGAGATCGACCCTGGTTCGGGCCCCGGCCGCGCAGTCGATCTCTTTCCCGACGATGCGCGTCGGGGCGACGCCTGCCGCTACGGGGCCTTTGTCGACGACATCGACCGCTTCGATGCCCAGTTCTTCCGCATTTCTCCGGTCGAGGCGGAAATGCTCGACCCGCAACAACGGATGATGCTGGAGACGAGCTGGCACGCGCTCGAAGACGCCGGGATCGACCCCGAACGGCTCAAGGGGACCCGAACCGGTGTCTACACCGGAATCAGCACCGACGAGTACCGGATGATGGTCCTCGATTCTGCGCGTCCGGCCGAGGCAGCAGGGTGCCTCTATGCGCTCAGCGGCACGAACATGAACGGTTCCGCGGGACGGGTTTCCTTCGTAATGGGGTTGATGGGACCGGCAAAGGCGGTGGACGCCGCCTGCGCCTCGTCCCTGGTGTCCGTGCACGACGCCGTGGCGGACCTCCAGCAGGGGAAAGCGGATCTCGCGATCGCGGGCGGCGTTCACGCCATGCTGAACGGTCGCGTATACGAGTTGCGTGCCGATTCGATGATGTTGTCACCGGACGGTCAGTGCAAGGCATTCGATGCGTCCGCAAACGGCTACGTGAGGGGCGAAGGATGCGGAGTCGTGATCCTGAAGCGGCTTTGCGAAGCGGAAGCCGATGGGGACCGGATCTGGGCCCTGATCCGGAGCGCGGCCGTCAACCATGGCGGGGCCAGTGCGGGACTGACGGTGCCGAACACCCCGGCGCTGGAGGCCGTGATCGATGCGACTCTCTCCCAGGTCGGCATCCCCCCGACGGCAGTGGACTACCTCGAGGCGCACGGAACCGGAACCACGGTGGGAGATCCCATTGAGCTCAATGCCGCGGCCGCTGTCTACGGCCGGGAGCGTGCGGCCGACCAACCCCTTCTCGTCGGTTCCGTGAAGACCAACATCGGCCATCTCGAAGCGGCGTCCGGGGTCGCCGGACTGATCAAGGCGGCGATGGTCGTGAGTTCAGGGGTCATACCGAAACACCTTCACTTCAAGGACCCCAACCCGGGTATCGACTGGGATGGCCTGCCGGTGCAGGTGACGACCGAGAAGACAGCGTGGCCGAACCGAAGCGACCAACCCCGGCGGGCGGGCGTCAACTCCTTCGGCATTTCCGGCACGAATTCTCACCTCCTCCTGGAGGAGCACCGTGGTGACGACCCGAAGCTTGCCGGGAAGCACGACGCCCCCACCGGTCCCTCGCGGGAGGTGATGGTTGCGCTGCCGGGCGGCATTGCCTCGGCGGGCCTGCCGGAAGCGGAACCCGCTCCGCGGACAACCCGCCTGCTGCCCTTGTCCGGCAAGACGGAGCCTGCGCTCCGGGAACTGGCGGGGCGTTACGGGAACTGGCTTTCCGACCGGGTCGGAGCGGGAATGCCGGACGGCGTCGAGGCGGAGGCGCTTCTTTCCGACATGGCATGGACGGCGTCGGTCGGCCGGAGCCATTTCGACCACCGTTCCGGCGTCGTGTTCCACGACCTCGATTCGTTGCGCACAGCGCTGAAGGAGGTGGAGGACACAACCGACGGTTCACGTCCACCAGGACGAACGGCCCGGGTCGCGTTCGCCTACACCGGACAGGGCAGCCAGTGGGCCGGCATGGGCCTCGATCTCTACGAGCGGGAACCGGTGGCCAGAGCGGTCTTGGACCGTTGCGAGGCGGCGTTCCGGGAGCAGCGGGGCGCGTCCCTCCTGGACGTGGTGTTCGCCCGCGCCGACGGCACCGGGGACCTGAGCGACACGGCGTGGGAGCAGCCCGCCCTCTACGCACTGGAATGCGCGCTGACCGCGCTGTGGTCGAGCGTAGGTGTCCGGCCCGCGCTCGTGGTGGGGCACAGCGCCGGGGAGATGGCGGCAGCGCATGCGGCGGGCGTTTTCAGCCTTGAGGACGGCATGCGCTTTGCGGAAACCCGGGGCGCCCTGCTGTCGGCAACGCAAACCGGCGCCATGGCAGCCGTTTTCGCGCCACCAGAACGCGTGGCGCCCCTGGTCGAGGAGATCAACGCCGAGCTGGCTGGTATCGGCATCAGCGTTTCTGCAGACAATGGAACGCACCAGGTGATCAGCGGCCCTGTCGGAGAAATCGATGTCCTCTCGGAGCGCTTCGAATCCGAAGGAGTGCGGGTCAGGCGCCTGAACACGACCCGGGCATTCCACAGCGCCCTGGTGGAACCGGCCCTGGAGG
>JAJEBJ010000231.1 GCA_022822575.1 Alphaproteobacteria bacterium
AGTATCCATTTACGGCATCGGGTGCGAAGGGAGTACGGCGTTGGATACGAGGTGGCGAACGCTGGTCAAGGCGGTGGTCTGGCAGCTCCTGGGCTTCGCCACCATGACGCTGACGGGCTGGATATTCACCGGCTCGGCCGCGCAGGGCGGCGCAATCGCGGTTACGGGAGCTTTCTGCGGCTTCGTCGTCTACTTCATCTATGAGCGTGTCTGGTCCCGGGTATGTTGGGGACAGATCCATGCGCACGGCGACAGCCACGGAAGCGTCCTCAAGGAGCGCCTTGCGACCCCCAGCCTGCTTCCCGAGGCGGGTGGTCACAACGTTGCTGAATCACGCATCCGGCGGATTCGTATTCCGAAACATTCTTCCAGGTAGTTGAATATCAGTGGGCCAGTCCATATATTCAACCACATGGTTGAGCAGAACCTGGACCGCGTCTTTCATGCGCTTGCCAATTCCACCCGCCGGACGATCCTCGATCGTCTGGCTGCGGGGGAGTTGACCGTCGGCGATCTTTCACAACCGATCCCCCTGTCGTTCGCCGCGGTATCGAAACACCTCGGGGTGCTCGAAAATGCGGGCCTCGTGACGCGCGAGGCGCGGGGACGGGAACGCGTGTGCCGGATCAACCCGGCCGCGCTTGCGGATGCGCGGGCCTGGCTGGAGTTTCACGAGCGCTTCTGGGTCGGCCGCCTGGAGGCGCTCGATGCCCTGATCGCCTCGGGAGCCGCCAAGCCGGGCGACCCGCAATGACGAATTCCAGGCTGCCGGAAAGAGCTGTCCATGCGGAGGATCGTGGCAAGGTCGCGCAGCCGGGTGAAGCGAACATCTACCTGAAGCTGTACCGCGTGATCGACGCGCCCATAGGGGAGGTCTACGGCGCGTGGACCGAACCGGAGTTGCTGCGACAATGGTTGGCACCTGGCGATGCCGTCGTTGTGAGGGCGGTCGCTGAAGTCGTGGTTGGTGGGACATTTCTCGTCGAGATGCGCGGGACAAACGGGCGGAACTGGCTCGTGAGTGGCGTATACCGGGACGTCGTGCCGTACCGTCGCCTCGTGCATACCTGGCGGTGGCGGGGCAGCGACGTTGAATCGCTCGTCACCATTGAGTTCGAACCGGATTCTGCCACTTCCACCCGCCTGACCCTGACTCATTCCCGGTTTGCGCAAGACGAAGTCCGCAATGAGCATGAACGTGGCTGGACCAGATGCCTCGCAAAACTCGAGGGGCTGTGGGCAGGATGATACGCACTGTCGAGACAATTCGTCCGGATTGGGTGTCGGACGCCATGTATCCTTTTGAAAGCAAATTCCTGGCTTTGCCTCCCGATCATGGGATGCATTACGTCGACGAGGGCGAGGGCGAGCCGATCGTGTTCGTGCATGGCAATCCGGCGTGGTCATTCGAGTTCCGGCATCCGATCCGGCAGCTTCGCTCGGAGTTCCGTTGCATCGCGCCCGATCACATCGGATTCGGCCTCTCGTCGCGCAGCACCCGGTGCGAGGACCATTACCCCGAAAGTCACGCGCACCGCTTCGCTGCCCTGCTCGACCATCTCGACCTTCGCGACATCACCCTCTTCATGACGGACTGGGGTGGGCCTTTCGGTCTTGACTACACGCGCAGGCATCCGGAGCGGGTTCGGCGCCTCGTCATCGCGAACACATGGTGCTGGCCGGTCAGTGACGACTTCCATTTCAAGTCGTTCAGTTTCCTGATGTCGAGCTGGATCGGCCAGTACCTCATCAAGCGTCACAACATCTTTGTGAACAAGATGATGCCGAAGGCGGTTGGCGACCCGAACATCCTGACGCCGGACATCATGGCGCACTACCGCCAGGCGCAGCCCTCATCCTCGGCGCGCGCCGCATGCGCTGCGCTGCCAGGTTACATCGTCGGTGCGAGCGACTGGCTGCGCGTGATCTGGGATGACCGAAAGGCCTTTGCGGAGAAGCCGGCTCTCCTGCTCTGGGGATTCAGGGATATCGCATTTCGCGAAAAGGAACTCGAACGCTGGAAGATTGCGCTCGAGGACGTCGAACTGCACGAGTTCGACGATTGTGGGCACTTTCTTTCGGAAGAAGCACCCGAAAGGGTTGTGTCGGCGCTCCGGGTCTTCATGGAGCGGACAACCACGGCCTGACGAAGTACATGCCGGCCACATGTTGCGACTGGCCCGGTCCGGCAGACGCCCGCTGCAGCGCGAACGTCTTGTTGGGCCTTCCTTTCAGGCTGCCTTTCTGCTAGGTTCGTGGCTCCCTCACCCCGGGACCGGCGGCAAGGCCTTGGTGTCTTCCCGGCAAACGGGATCACTGATGACAGAGTGCGGTGTCAACGCCGTGGTGTCGTGCGCGGTCCCCGGGGTAATGACCAAAAGAAGAAGAAAGGGTCAGCAGGTTACCCGACAATGACAAGTGAACAGCTCAATCTCAAACCCGGTGATCACGTTGTGTACCCGACACATGGCCTTGGCAAGGTCGAAAAGGTGGAAACCCAGACAATCGGCGGGGCCAACCTCGAAATGGTGGTTGTCAACTTCGAACAGGACAAGATGGTCCTGCACGTTCCCGTCGCCAAGCTCTCCTCTTCGGGCATGCGCAAACTCTCGTCGAGGGATATCATGAAGAGTGCGCTCACCACTCTGAAGGGTAGGGCCCGCAAACAGCGCTCCATGTGGAGCAGACGTGCCCAGGAATACGAGGCCAAGATCAATTCCGGTGACCCTGTCTCCATTGCAGAAGTCGTACGCGACCTTCACGTCAGGGTTGGCGAGCCTGAGCAGTCCTACAGCGAACGGCAACTCTACGAGGCCGCACTCGATCGACTGTCGCGCGAACTCGCGGCGGTCGAGGGCGTCAAGCAGGATCAGGCGGAAGGCAAGATCGAGAAGTCCCTGCGGGCTGCCTGATTTCCCCTCCCCTTTCCGTGTGCCTTCGGCCCTGACCGGAGGATCTCATGATCGCGCCACAGGATAGGAACGCGGCTCCGGCACTCGATCCCGACCGGTTTGCCGTCTTCGGACGCTGGCGGCGCATCTGGGCCGTTGCATCGATCAACGGCCGCCGCAAGGGCCTCGTTGCCCTGCACGACTTGCTCGCCGACCGGTTCCGTTTCGGTGACCGGCTCGTCTACCTTGGCAACTATCTCGGAGACGGGGAGGATCCCTCCGGTACGCTTGACGAGCTGATCGCCTTTCGCCGGTCCATACTCGCCATGCGCGGCATGGCGCCCGGTGACATCGTGTTCCTTCGCGGCAGCCAGGAAGAGATGTGGCACAGGCTTCAGCAACTTCACCTGGCGGTTGACGCTTCCGGCGTACTTTCCTGGATGCTGGACCACGGAATTTCTGCCTCCATCGAATCCTACGGGCACTCGGCCGAGCAGGGAATGCAGGCTGCCGGTCGCGGAACACAGGCCCTGATGACCTGGACCTCCAGACTGAGGGACGCCATGCATCGCCGTCCGGGGCATGACACGCTGATGAGTCAGCTCAAACGGGCCTGTCTGACAGCCAATGGTGCGTTGCTGTTCGTGCACGCTGGTCTCGATCCCGGGCGGCCTCTCGAAATCCAGTCCGACGCCTTCTGGTGGAATCCGGGAGGATTCCATGCCCTCAGCAAACCCTACGGCAACATCCGTTATGTGGTCCGCGGCTTCGATCCCGACCAGCGCGGCATCGATATCGGGGACTACCGGGCATCACTCGATGGCGGAACGCAACGCAGCCTTGTGGCAGGCTGCTTCGACCACGAAGCACGCCTCGTCGACCGCATCATCGTATAACCGGCGAAGAGAAGGCACATGACCCGCAATCTGAGGATCGATGGCGACCGCCTGTGGGATGCCATCATGGAGATGGCCCGAATCGCGGCCACCGCAAAGGGTGGCAATTGCCGACTTGCGCTGAGCGACGACGACCGCGAAGGACGTGATCTCTTTGTTCGCTGGTGCGAGGCGGCCGGCATGACATGTACCGTCGACCGCATGGGAAACATCTTTGCCCGCCGTCAGGGCACGAACCCGCAGGCCCTTCCCGTCGCCACCGGAAGCCATCTCGATACCCAGCCCACCGGCGGCAAGTTCGACGGCGGCTATGGCGTCCTCGCCGGACTTGAGGTCGTGCGCACTCTCAACGATGCCGGAATCGAGACGGAAGCGCCCATCGAGGTGATTTGCTGGACCAACGAGGAAGGCGCACGGTTTGCTCCTGCGATGATCGGTTCAGGCGTGTTCTCCGGGGATTTCAGCCTCGAATACGGTCATTCGCGTGCCGACGCTGAAGGCAAGACACTTGGCGGGGAACTCGAACGTATCGGCTACCTCGGGGACGAGGAACCAGGCGGTCATCAGCTGGGGGCTCATTTCGAGGCCCATATCGAACAGGGACCCATCCTCGAGGCAACGGGCAAGACCGTCGGCGTCGTGACAGGTGTTCAGGGAACGCACTGGTTTGACGTTCGCCTTGCCGGCATGGAGGCTCATGCCGGGCCCACTCCGATGGAGATGCGCCGCGACGCCGTCGTCGCGGCAGCCTCGCTGATCGGGGAAATCAACCGCCTTGCCCTCGGGGAAGCGCCTCACGGACGCGCCACGTGCAAGATCACAAGCTGCATGCCGTCCGGCACCCGAAACACCATCGCCGGAGAGGTGAGCCTGACCGTCGATCTCAGGCATCCCGACAAGGCGGCCTACGAACGCATGGCCGGTACCCTCCCCGAGATCGCAGCGCGCACGGCGTCAGCCACAGGTGTCGCCATCGAGGTGGAGAAGATCTGGTCGTCACCCCCCATCGAATTCGATGCCGGGTGTATCGATGCGGTACGCCGCGCTGCCGCGCTGGCGGACTGCGATCACATGGACATGGTATCGGGCGCCGGTCACGATTCCGTCTATGTCAGCCGGGTGGCGCCAACGGCCATGATCTTTGTTCCCTGCGAAGGGGGCATCAGTCACAACGAGACGGAACATGCCACATCCGGTGATCTCGCCGCAGGGTGCAACGTCCTGCTCCATGCCATGCTCGACCGCGCCGGACCCGTCACTCAAGAATGACCACCTTGACCAGCATGCCGGGAACAAGGTCGGTCTCCTCGTCGAAACCGTTGAGGACCATGAACCGTTCCGGGCGGTGATCCTCGAACGCCATCATCCGGCTCAGTGAATCGACGGTATCCCCCGGGTCAACCTCGACGACCCTGACACGCAACGAACCGGCCGTGTCAGCCTCTTCCGCCGACAATCGCCTGAAACTGGCCAGTGTCTGCTCTGCCAGATCGTCAAGGCCGCCGGCCTCGCCTGCCGGCATTGAGAACAGGAACCTGGCCACCCGGCCCGGATTGAGGGCTATCGCCACCATCCGGTAGAGCCTGTCGCTGCCATCGGGGGCGGCACGGAAACGTCCTCCGGCCGCCTGGAATCCCGCAACCTCGAAGGCCTCGGGGTCGTCGACCCTCACACGCAGTTCATCCGCCCAGCGGTAGAGGTGAGGTGTCACGCCGCCATGGATATCCTCGACGCCATCGAATGTGACAAGGCCGCCGGAATCGTCGTACGCACGCACCTCGCCGCCGACCCGAAACATCGCCAGTCCTTCCGGTACGTCGAAAGCGAAGCGCCATGCGGGATGCACGAAACGGCGTTCGAGGATGCGCCCCTGGTCGGCGCGCTCGCCGTAGGCGATACCGTCAATCATCCGCAGATAGGGCTCCCGGTCGAGAATGGGCGCGTCGGTCGTGGACCGGGCCTCCTGGGCGGCAAGGATGATGCGCTCGGCTGTCCGGGGATGGGTGGCGAACCAGCGGGTCAGAATTGACGGGTCGCGATCGAGAGGCGACAGCGCATCGAGCAGATCCGAGTGCCGCTCCAGCTGCCTCAAGAAGGTCGCCATGGCGTAGGGGTCATAACCGGCGCGGGCCAGGTACCGGACCCCGAGAGTGTCGGATTCGATCTCCTGCTCGCGGCTGAATCCGGCGACGACCGCATGGGCCGCCAACCCGGAAAGGCCGGTGGCAAGCCCGCCGTACTGGAGATGGGACGTTGATGCATCGACCACCGTAACGGCGATTTCGGCAACCCGGGCCCAGGTGAGTCGCTGCGCCGTGTGGCGGGCGGCCACGTGGCCGATCTCGTGGCCGATCACGCCGGCAAGTTCGGCCTCGTTGTTGGCGAGTGCCAGAAGCCCGCGAGTGACGTAGATGTAACCGCCCGGCAAGGCGAAGGCATTGACCATGTCCGTATCGAGAACCGTCACCGTGAGCACCTGGGAGGAAATGTCCGATGCCGCCAGTATCCTGGCGGACACCATGGCCACGTAGGCGTTGATCCGGGGATGTTCCTCGTAGAGGCCGAATTCGTTGAGGATTTCCGGGTGGTGTGCGGCACCGATCGCCCGTTCCTCGTTCTCACTGACAAGCGAGAACATTGATCCACCGGTAGCGGGATTGTTCGTGCACCCCGCTGCCCCCAGCAAGAGAACGCAGCAGACCGCCAACGCGGGGGCGAAGCGTCCGGTGTCAGCCATCACCGATGACTAAAGGTTCGAGATGGGCGCGTATGTCGTCGGGAATGGTCTTCTTGACCCGTTCCGCAAGATCGAAACACAGCGTCGTGCATCGCAGACGCGCCGTCACCGCACCGGTCGTTGCATGGCGCATCGTCGAACGGAAGGTGACCGAGGAGTTGCCCAGCTTCTCGACGCCGGATTCGATGACCAGGGGATCGTTGACGACCAGTTCGTCCACGAAATCGATTTCCACGCGGACGTCGACAAATCCCAGGTTGTCCGCCTCCAGCCTTTCCCGCGTGACGCCCGAGCGCTGGATCATGTGCCAGCCCGCCATGTCGAACTTCGCATAGTACTGGACAGCGTTCATGTGGCCCTGGTGGTCACAGTCCCAGGCCGTCACCATCGAACGGTGTGTCTCGATCCATCCGCCCATGATGCTAAGGATTACTGTGCCGGGACCGGCAAGGCAATCACCGGAACATGGCAAGTGTGCCTCATGCCGCAGGAGATCCCTTCCCTGCCGAACAAGAGATCCTGTGCAATCCCGGACATCATGCCTTCACCTGCCTGCGCGTGGGTTGCACTCGAGGCCAGGAACCTGCGAGCACAAATCCACATCAAGGCGGGCAGGTCGCGAGTGATGTCTAGTTGAGGTGGCGGGCCACGTCGCGGGCAACCTCCTCGCCCGAGAGTCGCGCGCCGGCCGCCGTTGCCCACAGGGACCGGTGACAGGCCTCGCCCGCGAAGAAGATCCGGTCGCCGACCGGTTGCCGCAGCGCGGACCGCATGTCATGAGCGCCCGGCTCTGCCGAGGCGTAGGAGCCCAGGGTCAGCGGGTTCTGGCCCCATGAGGTGACCGCCCCCTTCACGAAGCTGCGGTCAATGCTGCTTCCCAGCATGCCGCGCAGTTCGCCCATGGCGTAGTCGATGCGGTATTCTGCTGACTCCTTTTCAAGGTCGCGGGCCCAGCTGCCGCCGACATCGCAATAGGCAAGCCCGTGCCCGCCGGCGTTCGTGAGCACGCCGAAGCCCTTGCGGTCGGGGGCCATGCGGAACAGCAGATAGCCGTCGGGACCCATGCCGAAGACATCTTCGGAGAACTGAAGCGCAATATGATTGTAGAGTCCCATGGAGATCTTCTCGAAAGATTCCAGCTTGCGCGCCGAAAGCTTCGGGGCAAAGGCGATCGCTCCGGAGGCCATGACGCCGGTCGATACCGTGACGATGACGGCGCGGGCGTGAATCGAGCCCTGATCCGTCTCGACGATGACCCCTTCTCCGCTCCAGTCGATGCGCGTGGCCCTGGTGCCCAGCGACACCGGAATGTCACCGGCCCAGTGGGCGATCAGGGCGCCGAAACCCTCGCGACAGAACCAGTCCGAACCGTCCGCGCCACTCCACCAGTCGACGACGGAGAAGTCTTCAAGATCCTTGCCCATGCTCCAGGGTCCGTAGCCAAAGGCCGCCGTCTCTGCCCAGGGACCCTCAATTC
>JAJEBJ010000271.1 GCA_022822575.1 Alphaproteobacteria bacterium
CTGGGGAGAAGGGAATGCGCCCGAGGCAGGCGAGGTGATCTACCAGCGTGAATCCGAGCTCGCCTGGCGCGGCTGCGTCCGGGTTCCCTGGGCCGACGAATCCCTGCGCGCCGCAAGACTGGAGGAGGCCCGGAAGAGGAACCTGTCGAAGGGACGGTCCCGGGGCCGCTCGATGTAGGGAGGCGGGATCAGTCCGGCGCGTCCTCGTCCCCCAACAAATCGAAGAGCGTCGGCGTGGGCGCCGTGCCGGCCTTCACCGCAGCCGGACGCCTGGCCTTCTCGGGCCTGGCCTGCGAGAGGATCCGCGCGGCCGGCTCCTCCCCGACGATTGCAGCGAGGCGATGATGGAGTTCCTTCCCGTGCCCCTTCTTCACCATGACATCGACGAAGGCCATGAAGGCGGCCGCGCCCCTCACCTGCATGTCGACCACGAGCGGCGTCGTGTCGGTACCGTCACCGACCAGGCGGGCAAGGGATGCCCGCACGCTCTCCAGCAGCTCGCGCTGCTCCTCTCCGGTCAGCACCACCGGGCGCTCGGCCTCGCTCTCCGCGGCGTCCCTCTTCACGAGGTCGATGAGGTAGCGGGCGCGGGACTGTCCCCGTCTCGCCGCATGGGCCGTGACCGTCTCCCATTCGGCGTCCGTCGCCGCGATCACGATGTGCTTCGACTGGCTCCGGCTCCTTCGCTTGCGGCGGGGTCGTCTCATGGCAGGGACCGGGTGAGACCATCGATGCCGAAGAGGTTGAGACCCTCGACGTCCGGCAGTTCTCGTCGCAGGGACCGGCTCAGCTGGTCGAGGGTGCGGATGCCCTCGAGGATCTCCCGCTGCTCGGCGGCAGAAAGGTGGAGCGGATGGATGTCGGGATCGTCGTTGAGGGCAAGGTCGAGGAGGTAGCCGGAGATCGTCTTGCCGCGCTTCGCCGCCTGTTCGCGGATCAGGGCCTGATCATCGGGACGGGCGTAGACCGCACGCTGGCGCTTGAGCGGCCTGCTCACCGGTCCTCTCCCGTGGCCTTCCAGCGGTTGGCCGCGCCGGGATCGGTCAGCGTGGCCAGCACGCCTTCACGCTCCAGGAAGCGGTCGACCGCCTCGCAGGCATCGTCCCAGGCCTCGCCGGCGCCAGTCTCGCGAAGGCGGCGCTCCTCCAGGTGCGAGAGCACCAGGAGTTCACGGACGGCGCGGCGCGTCACCTCCGGCGGCAGGGTGTCGGGCATCAGGACCCGATGGACGATGAAGCGCGAGACCTCCATGCCGGCCGCTCCCGCCGCCCGCGTGATCCGTTCCCACTCGGCGTCGCTCGCCATGACGGCGCGCTGGCGTCTTCCCTGGTTCGATGTCATGGGTCGTCCTGTTCCTGTTCCGGTCAGATAAGTGCAGTCCAAAAGCGGCAACAAGTTGCAAATCTACCTACAGTCATCCTAACATGACACTCTGCCTGACCGCTTCTATATCGTTCTTGTATACTCCGGTTGTGCCTCCTGTCCGCGCATCGGGAGGCCTGTGTGAGGAGATTGGGGTGTCCGTTTCACTTCCCCGAGTGCAACTGTTTAAAGATGGATGTTAGATAGAATGGAGATTGATCGTCGCTCGTCAGGCCATTGACAAGACGTGCAACGTGCTGTATTGACGCCGTTATGTGAGAGAGAAGGCGTTACTGGGTCAGTGGAGTGGTGACCTTAACTCATCCCACTTGAGTGTACACCTTCATGCCCCGGTGGCGGCAGGAATTGAGGAACGTCCTGACCCTGCCGTCATCGCCCCTGCAGACAAGAACCGGGTCTTCTCCCATGTAGGCGGACATGTAGTCGCCACACTCGGGGATTTGCGATTCATGTCCCAGGAAGAGCCAGCAACGCGCGAAGATGCGCTCCAGCTCTGTTTCGTAGATCTCCTGATCGAAGAAAATCCGGCGGCCGACAAGTCCCTGATCGAGGTCAAGGTATCGATGCAGGTTCTCCATCAGCGCCTTTCCTGCTTGTCGCCAGCGGAGGGAACGGCGAGCCTCTCCTGAGAGTCCCCCAGACACTATCACGAGGCTGGCTGATTCGCTAACCCGCCGTTCCCGTGTCTGCTTGACGTTGGTTGTCTGCGTGTTCGGCGATCAACGAGGCGAGAAAGGTGTTGACGGTGCGAGGAGCGTGGCGGTTGAGCGACACGTGCCCGAGGCCGGGAAGCTCGTGGTAGTGGCCGTGGCGCGCTGCTTCGGCTACCCGCCGGACGAGGCGCGGCGGCGTCTGGATATCTTCCGAGAAGGCGACCGCATGGATGGGCACGGGACAGTCGGCGAGGGCGGCCGTCACGTCGTAGTCAAGGCACGCCTGCCATTGTGCGATCAGCATCTGCGGGTCGCGGTCGGCGAAGCGGGGCGTGTAGGCAGCCTTGATCCGCTCCCACAGGGCATCGTCCTCCAGGGCGTTCGCGGGATAGGCGAAGGCAGCATAGTGGCAGGCGGCGAAGTCCGGTGGCATGGCGAGGCTGCCGTCAACCCGAGCCTGGATTTCCGCTGCCATCCAGTCGCGCGTGAAGCCGGTGATCCTGGCCGACGTCCCCATGACGATGGCAAGGCGGACGAGATGGGGATGATCGATGGCGACCTGCTGCGTGATGAGCGAACCCATCGAGAGCCCGGCGAGGATGACGGGCGGCGAACAGAAGGCTTCGATGATGCCGGCACAATCGTCGCCAAACTGCTTCATCGACCAGGGTGGCGGCGCGCTCGTCGTCTCCCCCGCGCCCCGGGGGTCGTAGGCCGTCGATCTGAGGTCGCTGTGGAAGAACTCGAACTGCTCGGACCAGTAGTGTGCCGGACTGTCCCCTCCGGGAACCCAGACGATGTCGGGTCCGTTGCCACCCTGCAGCACCCGGAACCGTGCATCCGCCGTCTCGTGGACGTGCACACTCGTCATGTCGGCAAACGTCGTCATCAGGAGCAGCTCCGCCGTGATGGTCGGCGACGGTAGAAGGCCCGGTGTTCCGCGGCAACCGTTTGGACTTCCACCGGACCCGGGGATAGAGTGCGCCACCGCAACACATCCCGGGAGGACTGAGTGCCATGGTTGCCGTATCGAAGATCGCCC
>JAJEBJ010000295.1 GCA_022822575.1 Alphaproteobacteria bacterium
GGATCGGAAGGGCGGCTTCGCGCGTTCGGCCGACTACGCGATCGAGTGCGAAAAGCTCGGCGTCGATGTGGCTTGGTCGGCTGAAGCTTGGGGCACCGATGCCTTCACGCCGCTGGCCTTTCTGGCGGCCAGGACCTCGAAAATGCGGCTGGCGTCCGGCATTGCGCAGGTCAGCGCCCGGGCGCCGGGCAACATCGCAATGACCGCGTTGTCCTTGGCGGCCATGAGCGAAGGCCGCTTCATGCTCGGGCTCGGGGTGAGCGGTCCCCAGGTGGTGGAAGGTCTGCATGGCGTGCCCTTTGCCCATCCGCTGGCCCGGATGAGGGAGCTGATTGACATCCTGAAGCTCGCCTTTGCGGGGGAAAAGCTGAGCTACGAGGGCGAACACTATGTGCTCCCGCTTCCGGGCGGCGAAGGCAAGGCCCTGCGCTTGGCGCATCGGCCCAATGCGAACATCCCGATCTTTCTGGCGACCTTGGGGCCGAAGGCGCTGGAATACACCGGGGAAGTGGCGGACGGTTGGATCGGCACCTCGTTCACGCCAGCGACGGCGGAATCGTATTTCGAGCCCATGCGTCGCGGCGCCGCCCGCGCCGGACGCAGCTTCGAGGACATCGAGCTGGCCGTGGGGGCGGTGGTCGGCGTGGGCGACAACGTCGAGGAGATGATCGCCAAGCGCAAGCCGGCATTGGCCTTTCAATTGGGCGGCATGGGCTCGCCGAAGACCAACTTCTACAACCAGGCGTTCCGGCGGATCGGCTATGAGGATGTGGCGGAGGAGGTGCAGCGGCTTTGGGTGGCGGGGAAGCGCGACCAGGCGGTGGCCCGGGTGCCCGACGCGATGGCGCTCGAGGCTAGCGTGATCGGCACCCAGGACATGGTGCGCGAGCGCCTGCGCGAATACGAGCAGTGCGGCATTGATGTCCTGCAGTTGCAGATCATGGGGCGGGGCACGGACGCCAAGCTTGCGACCATCGAACTTGTGCACCAGTTGATCGAAAAGAACCGGACTGCCTGATCCCCTGAGCGCTGCATGCACCTGACCGAAACCCTAGCGCGATCCATTGCGCAGACCGACTACGAGAGCATCCCGGGGGCCGTTCGGGAAAAAACCAGGCTCAGCATTCTGGATACGCTGGGCGTCATGGTGCCGCCCTCCACGCTGGATCAGACCTGCGAGCGTCTTGCGGAACTCGTCGTCGAAGAGAGCGGCCCGGGGCGTTCGACACTGATCGGGCTCGGCAGAAAGGGTTCGGCGGTCATGGCCGCGTATCTGAACGGCTCCTTCACCCACGTGCTCGACTACGACGACACCATCGATGACCTAGGCCATCATCCATCGTCTCAGACGGTCCCTGCGGCGCTCGCCGTTGCCGAGCGTGTGGGCGGCGTAAGCGGCAGGGAGTTGATCGCCGCCGTTGCACTCGGCAGCGATCTTGGCGCGCGTTTGTCGTCGTCCCCGACCGGCAAGCTCGGCGTGGACCACCGCTGGTTTCCGATCAGCAATTTCGGTGTCTTCTCCGCCACCGCTGCCGCGGGAAGAATACTTCGGTTGAGCGAAAGCCAGATGATCAATGCGCTCGGGCTGGCGCTGCACCGCTGTCACGGCCAACTCGATGCGGTGGCCGCGCCGGAGTCGGAGTTGCGTGCCATCCGGGACGGTTTCATCAATAAGGAAGGCGTGCTTTGCGCGCTCATGGCCGAGCGTGGTGTCCGGGCCTGCCGCAACGGCATCGAACTGTTTTTCGAGAACTACTACGACAACCGTTTCGATGCCGAACGGCTGCTGTCGGGGCTCGGCGAGGAATACCGCCACGGCGGCGTCAGCCTCAAGCCGTGGCCCTGCTGCCGCCTGACGCACGGATACGTGGAGGCAACCCGCAGTATCCTTTCTGAACACAGCCTCGCCCCGACGGATGTCGGGCGCATTACCCTGGTCGTGTCGCCCGGAACGCGCGATCTCTTCTGCGAACCCGAGGCCGACAAGAGGGCGCCGGGTCTCAGCATTCAGGCGAAGTTCTCGCTGTTCTTCACGGTCGCCGTGGGTGTGCTAAGAGCGCCTCGGATCGCGGATTTTCTGCCCGAGAACCTGCACAGCCCGGATGTGCAGTCCATCATCGGTCGTCTTCAGTATCGCGTCAGTGACGAACTCGGCCCTGCCGCCGAGATCTCACCGGCTACCGTCGAGCTTAATACGACGGACGGGCGCTCACTCTCCTGTCGGGTCGATGATGTGTACGGGCATCCGGCAAACCCGATGTCGGACGAAGACGTCATCGAGAAGTTCAGAGATTGCCTGCAGTACGCCAGGAGCGGTACAGGGACGGCGCAGGCCGACCAACTGGTCGACAGGCTACTGCATCTCGAAACCGTTCAGGACTTGAACGAAGTCTCCGATCTGCTGCCCTGATTGGACGCCGTTCGCCCCCCGATGGAAATCAACGAGCGCATCGAAGAGCTGTTTCACGGCGAGGCCGATGCACCGGCGGTGTTCTACGAGGGTGATACCTGGACTTGGGGGGATTTCGCCCACTTGCACGATGGGCTGCGCGATACGCTCAACAGCGCGGGCGTGGCCGGCGTGGAAGGCGTGGGCTTGGTGCTCAGGCAGCGTCCGCACTGCTTTGGCGCCTACCTTTCCGTACTCGCGATGCGCCGCTGTGCGGTGCTGGCCACGCCCATACAGCCGGATGCGGTGATCCGGGAAGATCTCGAAGCCTTGCGGCCGGCGGTGCTGGTGGCCGATGCGCAAGATTGGCGGCGTGCCGGTTTTCGGGACGCGCTGCAGGCCACAGGCACCCTGGGCATCGAGCTGACCGGTGATCGGCAGCAGCCGGT
>JAJEBJ010000176.1 GCA_022822575.1 Alphaproteobacteria bacterium
CATGATCAGCCGGTCGGCAAGCGCGCTTCCCATCTTGCCAAGACCCAGCACCGCTACCGCTGGCAAACTCGAACCAGATGTCATGGCAGCGCCTTTCTTCGGGGCGGCTCTGTCGCAAGGTTCGGCTTCATGCCGCCACCCGCACCACAGGATGCCGGTTCAACGGATATCACAGCAATTCGCGGTGACAAGATCCCGATGACCGCCATTTCCGAATCTGCAGAAACCGATCATCAGGGCGAACATGCGGACGTTGCGGCGTCAACGATATCTCTTCCCGCGTGAGTCCTCGTCTGCTACGCCGACATGACTTTCGCAACGGCGCACGAAGCTGCCGCCATCGAGCACCGCGGCAACGCGGGCCTCTCGCAGGTGTGTGTCGACCCCCGATAGGAATGTCCGCCTCTATGGTCGCAAGTGAAAGAGCATCTCGCGGAGCGAGCGCATCTGACCGGAAGCGCTCTACAGGGTTGCTCCTGGCTTCTCACCTCGTTGTTCCGAGATCCACTCGTACTCGTAGCTCGTAATCTCGAACGGATTGCCGTAGGGATCGCTGAAGTAGAGCGACCACGATGAATCGTGGTCTACAAGGTCGATCTTCGCATTGAGCGCATCGCTGAGATGCTGCTGCCAACTGAGCAGCCCCTTGCCATCGACCTTGAATGCTATGGTTGCGTGATTGTGCGGCATTTCGCGCTCGAACATCGCCAGATGGGTGCTGCCGCCCGCATCCTGGATGGTGAGCGGCCCCCCGCCGGCGGCCCAGTTCTCAAGCGCTGCCACTCTCTCGAATCCCAGAACCTCACGGTACCATTTTTCTGCCTGCGGACGATCGGGTACATACACATGAATATGGTCTATCCCCTGAAGTCTGGGAATCATGGCTGCCTCTCCCTTTGAATCACGAACCTGGCGTCTTTCGCTTGGCGTCGACTAGTTGTGCACGCCAACCATCCGGTTCGCGCAGATTGAAGGAGTTGATGCTGGTTGTCTTCAGCGTCCCGTGTTCAGAATTCAACAGCATGGCACGCAGGTTCGATCTGCGCAAAATCCCGACAGAACCTCAGTATCCTGCTGTCATGATCCCTGGTTCTCGCGGGAAGCAATCCAGTCCGCATAGACAAGCTGTACGCTTGGCCGGAGCATGACAGCATCGGCGATCCGCCTGACATTGGGAAACTCCGCCGTTGTCGGATGGCCGAGTGACGGTGCAAGCCAGGTGGTCAGCATGAAGAGGTAGATGTCGGCCGCGCTGAACCGTTCGCCCAGGACCCATTCGTTGTCGCCAACCTGGTCGTCGATCACTTTCCACGACTCGCGCAGTCGCCTGATGCCTCGCCTTCGGGCACCCACCTCATCGGCAGGCGTATCGGCGAAGCGGTCCGGATAGTAGAAGGTCTGGAAGGCCGTCTGCACGGTGTTGGAAAAGTACACCAGCGTCTGCAGGTACCGTCCGCGGTCCGGCTCGTCGAACCCGGGCGCCAGGTTTGCCTCGGGATGTCGATCGCACAGGAACACGGTGATGGCGGCACACTCGTACATGCCCTTGCCCTCCCACAGGAGAACCGGCACCCAGCCATTGGGGTTGACCGCCAGCTGCTCCGGCGGACGCGGCTTGCTCATGTCTATCGTCGACTGGATCAGCTCGTAGGGCTTGCCGATTTCCTCAAGGATCACCCGAACCCCCATGGCGGCACTGCCTTGTGCATAGAACAACTTGTACATCTTGGATTCCTCTCTCGTCGTCCGAGGCTTGTTTTAGCAAAGTCACATTCTCGTGCAGGGTAACGACGCGCAGTCTCAGGTGGCGGACGGTTGCCGGCGACCGGCCCTGTCCCGGGCGAGGTTACGGAACAGCTCCTCCTCGCGCTCCTTCAACAACGCCGCGCCGTCGCGGGCTTTCCAGTCGTACACGCCCCGCCCCGACGGCAGGCCGCGATGCCCCGCGTCAACCAGTTCGGTCACCGCCGAAGCGGGTCGGGAACCCGTCTTCAGGTGCGGTATGAGGTAGGCTCCGAATGCGTGCAGCGTATCGAGGCCTCCGATGTCGGCCGACTCGATGGGTCCGGTGATCGCAAGACGCCGCCCGATGGATGCCTTGACCACCGTGTCGATCGCCTCGGCCGATGCTGCCCCGTCCGCCCAGAGTTCCCAGGCTTCGCGCAGAATCGCGTACTGAAGGCGGTTGCCGATGAAGCCCGGAACCTCCTTGTCGACGATCACCGGCTCCTTTCCCGCTGCCCGAAGGATGTCGCAGAGCCACGGCGCCACGTCCGGGTCGCTCTCCGGCCCGGCGCAGACTTCGACGAGGGGAATGAGCTGCGGCGGATACCAGAAGTGGGCGGCGACGACGCGCCCGCGGTGTGTGACGTTCGACACGAGTTCGCTGGCGGGCTGCCCGCTCCCGGAAGCGAGGACCGTCGGCGGGGCGCAGATTTCGTCCAGCCGCCCGTAAACCTCGTCCTGCACGCCCCGGTCGGCCGGAACCGCCTCGAGGACGAGTTGCGCATCCGCCGCGTCCTCGAGCCTGGTCGATGTGCGGATGCGTCCGAGGGCGTCGCTCGCTTCGCCGGACGTGACGAGTCCCTGCGCTTCGAAGGCGGCGAGGCTATTCGAGATCTTGCTTGTCGCCGCGGCGAGGCTTTCCTCGCGCCGGCCGATCATGACGACCGGGTGGCCCGCAGCCGCGAAGACCTGGGCCATTCCGTGGCCGATGAGGCCATTGCCGACGACGGCAACGGTATCGAGCGTTGCAGGGACCGTCATGGGACTCTCCTTCGCATGCGCTCGCCACCGCATCGAGGCTGCAGGAGCATCTGTGGAAGTATGTGGACAGCCCCACCGGATGCAAGCGCGCTGTTCAGGCGTACTTCGCTTGGATTTTGCCCCCGCACGTGGTGCAGGAGTTTTGGTTCCGTCATTGGTTGTGGGTAAGTCGACCGCCGCAGCGCACGCCAAGACTGGCGGCGGGGGCGGCCTTGCTGGGCGCACGTCGGCATCCGGCCGCCAGGGTCACCTTCTCCTGATAAAGCCGAAGTAGACATAGGCCGCCGCCAGCACTGCCGTGACCCCGAGACAGATGTCGCCGTACAGCGGCCGGACCTGGAGGCCCAGGAACAGCGCGAACGAGAATGCAATGTAAAGCAGCGCGACCACGCCCGCGTGGATCATGACCTTGACTGCCACACGGCCTCGGTGTCTGGGCATCGGCAGTTCCCGTTCGCATTCCTTCGCCGCCTTGCTGGGATTGGCTCGCCCTTCCGGCGGCTGTCGGGACGAATTCTCGCGGCCGGCCTTCTCAACCGGCGAACTGCGGACCAAGTTCGGCAAGCTCGGGAAGCTCGCGATGAGGCAAGATGCCTTCTGTGGCGTCGGAGCCCAGTTCGCGTGCGAAACGATGTCCGCCATGCACGGCCGCCGCAATGGTTCCCGGCCCGTAGCAATCGCCGATGCGTGCGATTCTCCGGATGCCGGCATCAGAGAGCAAGTCGCCGTTTTCGATAAGGCCACGATAGAGTTTCTCGTTCGGCGACCGCGATGTCACGAGCACGACCGACCCGCACTCCAGGGAAGTGAGCTTGCCGCTATAGAAGCAGGCAAGTTCGACAAGGCCGTTCCTTACCGAGTGCAGAAGGTGGAGCGAAACGATGGTGACACCCAGGGCAATGAGGCGCGCCTGAATATGGTGTTGTTCCGCTGTCGCCTCGGTCCATGCTGACACCAGTGGAGCAGGGGTCACGAGCGTTACGGCGCGGCCGTCCTGGGCCAGCTGTTCCGCCAGGGCGCTTCCCATGTAGTAGTGATCATCGTCGTAGACGATGACGGAGGAGCGTGTGGTGGCGCCATCCATGATGTCGTCGGGCGTCAGGA
>JAJEBJ010000112.1 GCA_022822575.1 Alphaproteobacteria bacterium
ATCGTTCATGACGATCGCTTCGAACCGGTTTCCTCGATGCCCCATGATCTGGTCGTGAAATAGGAGAGAGGAGCCATGGCAGCCCATCCCCTGAGATTGCCGACAGAGCAGGAATGCGAGCGGTTTCGCCTCGACGGCGCCGTGGCCCTGAAGGGCGTCTACCAGGAGGATTGGGTCGACCTGCTGCGCCAGGGCGTGGAACGGGCCATGGAAACAAGCGGCCCCTACACCAGGCGCATTCAGGATGAAGGCGACCCTGCCTTCTTCACCGATTACGTGGCATCGGACCGTGTGCCGGAACTTCGCCGGTTCGCCCTCGAGGGTCCGGCCGCGGAACTGTCGGCCAATCTCATGAAGTCACGGCGTGCCAACTTCCTGTTCGACGGGATTTTCGTCAAGGAACCCGGAGCCACCAAGAAGAGCACGTGGCACCAGGACCAGCCCTACTATTGCGTGGCCGGCCGTCAGATTGTCGTGCTGTGGGCGCCGCTTGATCCGGTGCCGGCCGATGTGTGCCTGAACTGCGTCAAGGGTTCGCACCTGTGGGGGACGGCCTTCCGTCCTGTCCGGTTCCGTGATGGCGCCGACTTCGGTCGGGGGCGGGATGATGGCTATCACGATCCGCCCGATGTCGATGGCGCCTACGCGGAGAGGATTCTTGCCTGGGATCTCGAACCAGGGGATGTCATCGCGTTCCACGGCATGACGATCCACGGTGCGCCGGGCAACGCGCAGGCCTCTCGTCGGCGCCGGGCGACCAACTCGACGTGGGTCGGTGACGATTCGGTCTATGTCCGCCATGCGGGAGTCATGGAACCAGACTTTCCCGATTGCGGGCTTGCCCCCGGAGATCCGCTGGACTGTGCCCGGTTCCCTCGCGTCTACGATGCCGGCCTGGAACGCCGTTCGCCGGTCTCGCCTGACTGAGGGTCCCGGTCCCAATCCTCGCCATGGGGCATATCGTCTGGATTGCCAGCTACCCCAAGTCGGGCAACACGTGGGTGAGGGCCTTCCTGCACGAGGTCCTGCGCCGGGACGGCGGCGCCTTTGATCTCGAACGGATGGCGCAGACGGCGGGAAACGAGGCATCGATCGACAATTATCGCGCGATCGATCCCAGACCCTGGAGCCGCTGGACTCCGGGGGAGGTGGCGCGGGCCCGGCCGGCCGCCCAGGCCGCCTTCGCCCGCCGCCACGAACCCATGGTGTTCTGCAAGACCCACCTTGCGGTGCTGAGGTCCCGGGGCCAGACCACCATCAACATGGATGTCACTGCAGGAGCGATCTACATCGTGCGCAATCCCCTCGACATCGCGCTTTCCTATGCCGATCACCAGGGTGTGCCGCTCGATGTTGCGATCAACCTCATGAATCTTGAAAACCACGAGACACCATCCACCGAGACCCATGTCTCGGAACTCCTGGGCAGCTGGTCACAGAACGTGGAGACCTGGACGCGACGCTCGCTGCCGGGGCTTCACGTCATGCGCTACGAGGATATGCTGGCCACTCCGGTGGCGGCATTCTCGGGTCTTGCGGCTTTCCTCAAACTGAGGATGACCCGCAAGCGCATCAGGGAGGCGGTGAGAGCTGTCTCCTTCGGGAATCTGCGGCGCCTGGAGGATGAGAAGGGTTTCGGTGAACGCTCCGCGCCACAGCAGCGCTTTTTCCGCCAGGGCCGCGCCGGATCGTGGCGCACCGCGCTTTCCGCCAGCCAGGTGACGAAGATCGCGTCGCACAACGAGGAGATGATGCGAAAGTTCGACTACTGGAAGGATGTGGACGCATGAGCGCGGTCAATGTGGCAGACAATCTTGAGGCCGTGCAGGCGGAAATCGCCGCCGCCGCCCGCCAGGCCCGCCGCCGGACCGGTTCCGTCACCCTCGTTGCGGTGACCAAGACCCATGACGCGCACCGCATCCGCCCCGCCATCGACGCCGGTCACCGCGTGTTCGGCGAGAACCGGGTCCAGGAAGCCGCGTCGAAGTGGCCAGCCCTGCGCCAGGAGTGGGACGATCTCGAGCTCCACCTGGTCGGCGCCCTGCAGACCAACAAGGCGGTCGATGCCGTCACGCTCTTCGACGTGATCGAGAGCGTCGATCGTCCACGGCTGGTCAACGCCCTGGCGAAGGCAATGGCCAGAACGGGATGCCGGCCCAAGTGTTTCATCCAGGTCAACACCGGCGAGGAGGAGCAGAAGGCCGGTTGCCTGCCCGGCGATGCCGATGACCTGATTGCCGGCGCACGGTCAGCGGGACTCGATGTCGCCGGACTGATGTGCATCCCGCCTTTCGACGAGGAACCGTCGTCCCATTTTTCCCTGCTGGCCGGCATTGCCCGCCGCAATGGCCTCGAAGGATTGTCGATGGGGATGTCTGCCGACTACGCCACGGCGATTGCCCATGGCGCTACCCATGTCCGGGTCGGCACGGCCATTTTCGGCAGCCGCCGTTCCTGACATTCTTGACCGGTGGCATCGGGCGCGCCATAAGCACGCGTTCCCCGATCTGGAGACCTCCCGATGAAACGGGTCTTTTCCGGCGTTCAGCCGACCGGCAACCTCCACCTTGGCAACTATCTCGGCGCTCTCAAGCGCTTCGTGGCGATGCAGGACGACTACGATTGCGTCTACTGCATCGTCGATCTCCATGCCCTGACCATGCCGTGGGATCCCGACCAGCTGCGCGAGGCGACGCGGGAGGTGGCGGCGGGTTTCATGGCCTCGGGACTCGATCCGGCACGCTGCATCGTCTTCAACCAGAGCCAGTGTCCGATGCACCTGCGCTTGCAGTGGATCCTCGCCTGCCTCACTCCTCTGGGGTGGCTCAACCGCATGACACAGTTCAAGGAAAAGGCGGGAAAGCAGAAGGACAACG
This sequence comes from Alphaproteobacteria bacterium, assembly GCA_022822575.1. Lineage (GTDB taxonomy): Bacteria > Pseudomonadota > Alphaproteobacteria > SP197 > SP197 > SP197. Next base: position 2,877 of record JAJEBJ010000112.1, read on the forward strand.
CGAGTCTCGGCCTTTACGGTTATCCGGTACTCCAGGCCGCCGACATCATCGGCTACCACGCCACCCATGTGCCGGTCGGCGATGACCAGAGGCAGCACCTCGAGTTGTCCCGCGACATCGCCGGCGCCTTCAACCACACCTTCGGCGTCGACTTCTTCCCGCTTCCCGAGGCCGTCATCCTGGGCGAGGCCACCCGCGTCATGTCGCTGCGGGACGGCCGCTCCAAGATGTCGAAGTCCGATCGAAGCGACTATTCGCGCATCAATCTCACCGATGACAGGGACAGCATCGCACTCAAGATCCGCAAGGCGCGCACGGACAGCATCATGGGCGTGTCCTACGATCCGGAGAACCGCCCCGAAGCCTCCAATCTCGTCACGATCTATGCGTCACTCGCCGGGGTGAGCCGGGACACGGTGCTGGACGAGTTCCAGAGCGCCAGGTTCAGCGACTTCAAGGCCTGTCTGGCGGATCTTGCCGTGGAGGTCCTGGGGCCGGTCGGCGAGGAAATGAAGCGGCTGTCGGCGGATCCCGGCTATGTCGACAGCGTGCTGCGCGACGGGGCGGCACGGGCCCGGGCCATCGCCGAACCGATCCAGAAGAAGGTCGAGGAGCTCACCGGCTTCCTGGTGCCGTGATCGCCCGGTGCCGCCGCACGCCGGTAAGGAACACGGGCTCACGGCCTGCCGCCCTTGCCTTGGCCTCGTAGCGTGTCGGCGGCCAGTCGGATGGCCGATGACGAGACCAATGCAGGTCCTGCCTGCCTTCGAGGGCCTGCTCCATGTCGAAAGCGTAGTCCTCGATATCGGTCGCCAGGCGCAGTTCCCCGCCGTCGACAAGGAGGTCGCAGATTCGCGCCACGCTCGCCTGGTTGATGAACCGGCGCTTCCTGTGGCGCGCCTTGGGCCAGGGGTCGGGAAAGAGAACGAAGATGCGTTCGAGGCAGGCAGGGGGTAGGGCTTCGAGAAGCACCCTCACGTCCGCATCGAAGATCCTGACATTGGCAAGGCCATGGCGTTCGACAAGGTCGAGCAGGCCTGCCACGCCGTTCAGCCACACTTCCGCACCGATCAGCGTGACCCCGGGATGCCGTTCTGCCTGCCAGGCAAGATGCTCCCCGCCGCCAAACCCGATTTCCAGCCAGAGCCGTTCAACGCTTTCAAGATCGGGCTTGCCGTCCTCGCCGATGACAACCCGCAGTTCCGGCAGGAGCGTATCGACCAGGAACTGGCGACGGGGCGAAAGCCTGCGCCCCCGGCGGCGTCCCCAGGTCTGACCGCCGGTCAGGAGAAGGCGTTCCTCAGTTCGCCGGCAAGATTGGTCCTCTCCCAGGAAAATCCGCCGTCGTCCTCTGCCTCGCGTCCGAAGTGACCATACGCCGCCGTGCGTTCGTAGATCGGCCGGTCGAGACCGAGGTGATTGCGGATGCCGCGGGGTGTGAGGTCCATGATCTGCCGCAGCACCTCTTCGAGGCGCCGTTCGTCGACCTCACCGGTACCGGCGAGG
>JAJEBJ010000163.1 GCA_022822575.1 Alphaproteobacteria bacterium
GCGTCTGCACGAACATCTGGTGGCCACCACCCTCGAGGGAGAGATCATCGGTCACATCTCCCGGGATTCGACGGCGATCGAGGCTCGGGAGAAGGCGAAGCGCAAGGACAAGGAGAAGAAGCCCCGGCGCAAGCGGGGCCGTCCCCGCAAGGGTGAGGAGAGGCCGAAGGAGCCCAAGCGTCTGGAACGGCAGCTGCACCACGAGGATGTGACAGCGATGATCGCTGATCTGCCCAGGGACTGTGATGTCGGCACCAAGCGCAATGCGAAGGGGTTCATGGTGTCGTGGAAGGGCTACAAGCTGCACATCGATGCCGCCGACGGCGGCATCCCCATCAGCTGCATCCTGACTTCGGCCTCGCTGCACGACTCCCAGGTCGCCATTCCCCTCTCCCGGCTGAGCACCGGCAGGACGACCTATCTCTACGCGATCATGGATGCGGCCTACGACAGCGACGAGATCGGCTTCCATGCCTACCTTCAAGGCCATGTGGCCATCACCGACGTGAACACCAGGCGCGACACGCAACTCAAGGAGGACCGGGCACGCGAAGCCTGGGCCCAAAGGTGTGCCGGTCACGTCGATCCGCAGACGCTGCGCACCAACGAACGGTCCACCGTGGAACGGGTGAACGGCCTTCTCAAGGATGCCTATGGTGGCCGCCACGTCCGGGTGCGCGGTCACGCGAAGGTGATCGCCCATCTCATGTACGGGGTACTGGTGCTCACGGTCGACCAGCTCATGCGTCTGACGATCTGAGCCTTACCTCCCTGACATCACAGACCGGCACGTTGTCGCCGCCGATGACCGGGCGGCAGGGGAGAACGCGTCCTGAGACCAAACATGTTCCCGTATTGTTCGGCATGACCGATGAATCATGCCTGGAATCGCTCGATCAGGAGAGCCGCGCCGGACCCGGAGGTCTCCGCCGACAGCGGGTGGGGCCAATCCCGGAGAGTTTTGCAAGAGCCTCGGTGTGTTATCGAATTGGTCCTGCGACACCATGAGGCCTTGATACGGCCTACCTGTTTTTCAGTCACGTCTGCCGCGCGTCGTGCAGAGCGCGCCAGATGCGCTCCGGCGTCATCGGCATGTCGAGATGTTCAATTCCATGTGAACGCAGGGCGTCCAACACCGCGGCGGTCACTGCTGGTGGCGCGCCAACCGCACCACATTCACCGGCACCCTTGACGCCCAGACGATTGGTCTTTGTCACTTCCTCCTCGTCCAGCAAGGTCACGAACGACGGCAGGATGTCGGCTCGAGGCAGCGCATAATCCATCAGCGACCCGGTGAGCAACTGGCCGCTTGACGCGTCGTAGCGGACTTCTTCGAGCATGGCTTGCGCAATGCCCTGTGCGAGTCCACCGTGAGTCTGACCATGCACGATGGGCACGTTCACGACCCGACCCACGTCATCCACGCCAAAGAAGCGATCGATCCATGCTGCGCCGGTTTCAGGGTCAACCTCGACCTCGCAGACGTAGCACCCGTTGGGGAAGCAGAACGGGGCCTCCGATTCGCCCCTTGCCCGCACCTCTCGATCAGGTTCGGCCGCGGCAAGTTCGGCGATCGGGACGCGCCGGTCTGACCCGACTATGGTCAATGCTCCGTCTGCGATCTCGATGTCTTCCGGCGAGGCCTCGAGTCGATCGGCGGCCAGCGCTTTCAGGCGTTCGACAAGGGCTTCACTCGCCGCAGCCACGGCTGCACCGCCCGTGTAGAGCGAGCGGGAACCATAGCTGCCCGGTCCTTCCGGCGTCGCCTGGGTATCGCCCTGTACGACGTCAAATGCATCAAAGGGAAGCTTGAAGATGTCACTCGCGATCTGCGCATAGGTGCTCTTGAGGCCCTGACCCATTTCCTGGGTGGCGGCGTGGAGGCGCACCCGATCCTGGGATGTCGCCACCGCCTCCACCGTCTCTTTCGGCGAGAGACCGCTTGTCGAGTCGATGTGGTAAGCGAGACCCCGTCCGCGCAACAGCCCCTCGTTTCGCGAGGCCTTGCGGCGCGTCTCAAAGTTCTGCCAATCCGACAGTTCCAGGGCGCGCTCCAAGAGACGCGGGAAGTTGCCGCTGTCGTAAGCGAGACCGGAAACCAAGCGATAGGGCAGCTCACTCTTGCGCACCAGATTGCGTCGGCGCAGTTCGACCGCCTCGACACCGAGCCGAGCCGCAGCAAAATCCAGAATGCGCTCGATCCGGTGGATGGCTTCTGGGCGCCCTGCGCCGCGATAGGGTCCGGTAGGCGCCGTGTTGGTCAGCACGGTCTTTACGGTGACGGCAGCGATCGGCACGCGGTAGGCACCGGTCGCAATACGATTGCCGGTCGTCGTGGCAATCGGAATGCCAAAGGGTGTGGCATAGGCCCCGAGGCTTGCATGGTCAATGACGCGCAGCGCCACTATCCGAAGCCCCTCGTCAAAGCCGATTTCGATCTCGGCGGCATGATCTCTCGCATGATAGTCGGCGAGGAAACTCTCCATCCGCTCAGCGCGCCAGCGGATCGGCCGGCCGTAGCGGCGCGCCGCGTAAAGCACCAGGCAATCCTCGGGATAGGGTGTGATCCTGCCACCGAAAGCGCCACCGATGTCGCCCACCCTGACCCTTATACGCTCGCGCGGGACACCAAACACGTCATCCGCCAGAATCGTTCGAGCATGGTGCGGGGCCTGACTGGCACCACGCAGTGTCCAGGCCGCCTCGACTGTGTCGTAGAGACCGATGGCAGCGCGCGGCTCCATGGCATGAGGAACGAGCCTGTTGTTTCGCACCCGGAGGCAAAAGCGGTGCCGCGCCCTGGCAAGGGCGCCATCGCAAAATGCCTGATCACCCATGCGCAGTTCGGCCACGACATTCCCCGCACTGCCGTCCTGCACAAGGGGCGCACTTGATTGGGCAGCCGCGAGAACATCGGTAACACACGGCTTCACCGCGTAGTCGACAACGACGCGCTCGGCAGCCTCCAGCGCCGCAGACAGACTCTCTGCAACCACGAAGGCGACAGGTTCACCCACGTATCGCACGACCGCACGGGCCAAGAGGGGCATGGCCAGGGCGCAGACCGAACCGCCACCCGGTCCGTTCACAGTACTCATGAACGGCAAGGCGCCAATGCCGTCGGCATCCAGATCGTCACTTGTGATCACTCCCACCACGCCATCGACGCGATTCGCCGCCGCCGTGTCCACGCACCGCAGATCCGCCGCCGGGTGCGTGGATCGAACGACAACGCCGTGGAGCTCCCCGGCAAACCTGAGATCGTCAGTGAACCGGCCCTGCCCCCGCAGCAGCCTGCGGTCCTCCAGACGGCCGGGCGCCTCAATCAAAGGGCAACACGGAAGACTGTCGACATCGGCCGGTGATGTGGTCAGTCGTTTCGGTCGGGTGTCGGACGATAGATCGGGCCACGACGTACAAGCCGTTCAATCATGCCGTTGGTGAGATAGGCAGGAGTCTCACGGGGGTCGAAAGGCGCCTTGTCCTGGCCAGGATAACCGATCAGTGTCCGAACCTCATCACACATGTAATAGGCTGCGGAGGCCGCAAGTGTAATGGCATTGAAGGCCGCCGCGTCACTCTGACTGAGCCGGTTGGCTGCCTCGCCGGGATCCGCCCCCTGTGCAGCGGCCAGTCCGCGCCGCAGATCGTCGACAATGTCAGGACGGTGGGCAAGAACGCTGTCGAGCAGTTCCGCGTGCGCGCCCACTTCGGTGGCGGCCGGCATGCGTCCATGGCGTGGAATCAACAGGTCGGCCAGCCCCGCAAAGACGGTGCGCTCATCTGCCGAAAGGCCAGTCCCCCGGGACATCATGCCGCCTCCACGTTTCGCCGTTCCGAGACCATGTGCATGGTCTGGCGATGAGAGACCGACATGATGGTCGCGGTAGGGTTGACTCCACCTGAGGTCGGAAACGAACTGGCGTCAAAGACAAAGAGATTCGGAACGTCGTGCGAGCGTCCCCATTCGTCCACCACCGAGGTCCTGGGGTCGTCGCCCATACGCGCCGTGCCCAGCAGATGCCAGCCCGTGTCGGGCACCTGGTGCACCACAACGGTCTCGATCGCGCCTGCGGCGAGGCTTGCCTCCAGGAGCCGATCCACATGGAACTTGAGCATATTCGATGAGTTCTCCGAAACCGTGTAATCGAGTTTCGGCGCCGGAATGCCATCGGAGTCAGTGAGGTCCGGATCGAGCATCACGTGGTTGGATTCCTCGGGCAGGTCCTCACCAATGATTCCCCAGACCATCGAATGGCGAAAACGGCGATCCACCAGGTCGTGGAGGTTGGTGCCCCAGCTATCCTCCACCCTGCCGCCTTCGTCGAAGATCTTGGAACCGACGAAGCTGGTCGCCCCCAGCGGTCCTCCGGCCGGCATCGCACCCCACTTGGCTCCACGGAGGAAACCTCGCTTCTCGTCGGTTTCGTAGAACTGGTTGCTCTCAATCAGATGACCGAAGGGGCCGCGCCAACTCTCCAGGTCTTCCTCGAAGACACCCATGACTGCCGAGAATGGGTGCATCATCAACCGCTTCCCGACGAGGCCAGAGGAGTTGGCCAAGCCGTCCGGGAACGCGGAACAAGCCGAGAGCAACAACAGGCGGGGTGTGCCAATGCCGTTGCCGCACAGGATGACCGTACGCGCCTTCTGATGGCGCTCGCGTCCATTGCGGTCGATGTACGTGGCACCGGTTACCCGGTTGCGCACCTCATCGTAGGTGATCTCACGCACTCTCGCGCCGACGATGATACGCGCGCCGTCCTTGAGTGCATGGGGCCACAGCGTGATGTTGGCGGTGGATTTCGCACCCTCCGGACACCCGGTCATGCAGGTGCCGCGCCGTGCGCAAGGATTGAGTCCGTTGTAGGGCACCGACGGCATGGCATTGGTGCCAGGCCACCAGTGCCAACCCAGTTTGTCCATGCCCTCGGCGGCCTTCATGCCGCACTTCCCGATGGGAAGCGGTGGAGTGGGAAACGCCCTGCGCAGTGGATAAGCGGGGTTCCCCGGCAGGCCCGAAACACCCACCACCCGCTCCATCTCCTCCAGATTGGGCAGCAGATCCTCGTAGGTGAAGGGCCAGTCGTCGGCAACGCCATCGAGGGTCCGCACCCTGAAATCCGACGGCATGAAGGGCGTCCAGTGGCCGGCATAAAGAGTAGTGCTGCCGCCGACTGCCGCGTACATCAAGGGATTGATGGCGCTGTCGTCCGTATTGATGGGGTAGTCGCGTTCCCGGTCACGAACGTTGGGATTCGGGTGCCATTGCTTCTGCGCCACCAGTTCGAATTCCGGCTTGTCGCCGGGGAACTCCGCCGCGTCAGGCCAGTCGCCCTGCTCCAGCGTCACGACCGAAAAACCGGCCCCGGCAAGATATCGCGCGGCGACCGACCCGGAGGGGCCGGCACCAATGACGCAGACATCCACTTCCTCGCCGTGACGGGGCATTGTGCCGTTCGTCGCTGCGGTCATGCTTCAAGACTCCGGCGTGGGCACATATATCGGCCCGCGGTCGATCACCTGCTGCAACATTCCGTTTGTCAGGTACTCAGGCTTCTCATCCGGATCTGCCGGCCGATTCTCCTGACCCGGATACCCGATGAGTTTGCGCACAGCCGGCACCATGTAGTAACCGGCGGCCGCAACGATGCTGACGGCAGCGAGAGCTTCCGCATCTTCCCGGTTCAGGGTCTCTGCAGCGTCCGTGGGCACTTTCCCGGCTGACGTCGCCAGGCCGCGTCGAAAGGCCTCTGTCAAGTCCGGGCGCAGGCCAAGAATGCGATCCAGCATTGTTCCATGAACGTTCATCTCGCTCGCTGCCGGCATTCCCTCGGCAGCGGGAATCAGGACATCGGCAAGGGCCGCGAAGACCTCGCGCTCTGTATCGTTCACCATCGTCATGTCACGACCTTTGATGGGTTGCAGGCAACTTTCGCGTGGCCACGGTTCTCGATCAGGTGTTCCACCGAACGAAGTGCAATGGCCGTGATCGTGCCGGTCGGGTTGAAACCGGACGATGTCACAAAAACGCTGCCGTCGTAGATGTAGAGATTGGGGACATCGTGGCACCTGCCGTACGGATCCACAACCGAGCGTGCGGGATCGTTCCCCATGCGTGCCGTCCCCATCAGGTGCCAGCCGCAATCGCGCATCAGCCGAGTCGACGAAACCGAGGCAGCGCCCGCTGCGTCCATCGCTTCCTCGGCTCGGGCAACGTGGAAGTCCAACAACCGCTCCGTGTTCTCGGAATTCCGGTAGACCAGCCTCGGCGCCGGAATGCCGTCGGAATCCGTAAGCTCAGGGTCCAGCAACACCCGGTTGTCCTCGTCGGGAAGATCTTCAGCGATGATCCCCCATTCGAAGGAGTGACCGAAGACTCTCTTGGTGTTGCGATGAAGATTGGATCCCCAGGCCTCGTCCAAAGCCTTGCCGCCATAGGCGGCGCGAAGACCGAGCGGTCCTCCACCTGGCATGACGTTCCACTTGGCTCCGCGCACGAAGCCGCGTGAATCATCGGTTTCGTAGAACTGCATCGACTGAATGCTCTGTCCCGCCGGGCCAAGCCAGCTTTCGAGAGGGTCATCGAAGACGCCGCTGATCGCGGCATACGGGTGCATCATGAGGTTCCGGCCAACCAGACCCGAAGAATTCGCAAGTCCATCCGGGTGGTGCTTCGAGATCGACAGCAGCAACAACCGCGGCGTCCCCACCCCGTTGCAGCAGACGATGACCATTCCCGCCTTCTGGTGCGCCTCCCGCCCATTGCGGTCGATGTAGGTTGCGCCGTTGGCAAGACCCTGGGCATCCACCGTGATCTCGCGCACACGTGCCCCGGTCACGAGTCGGGTCCCGTTCTCCAGCGCGGTGGGCCAATGGGTGTGATCGGTCGAGGCCTTCGCCTTGTGCGGGCAACCCGTCAGGCATGTACCGTAGCGTACACACTGATTACGGCCCCTGTAGTCGCGCGACGGGATGGCGTTGGGACCAGGCCACCAATGCCATCCCAGCTTGTTCATCCCCTCGGCTGCCTTCATGCCTATGCGACCAATCGGCATAGGCGGCAGAGGATACTCGGCATGCGGTGGATAGGCCGGATCACCGGCCAGACCGGACACGCCCATCTCCACCTCCATCCGGGTGTAGTAGGGCTCCAAGTCCTCGTAGGTGAAGGGCCAGTCGCTGGCCACTCCGTCCAGGGTCCTGACACGGAAGTCCGAAGGCATGAAGCGTTGCCAGTGGGCCGCATAAAGGATCGTCGAGCCGCCAACGGCGCTGTACATTAACGGGTTGACGTCGCTCGCACCGGTGTTGATGGGATAATCAGTCTCAAGGTCCCGTACGTTGGGATTGGGATGCCAGCGCTTCTGCGCCATGAGTTCCCATTCGGGCTTGTCACCGTAGAACTCGGCGTTGTCCACATGCGGACCCTGCTCCAGACACACAACATCGACACCAGCCGTCGCAAGATGAGCAGCAGCGACGGAACCCGATGCCCCGGCTCCGATGATCAGCACGTCAGCCGGCTCGCGGCTCCTCTGCATCCTCGCCATACACCCTCCCTTGCGTCCGGCGGCTTCCGGGAAAAGCCTCCCGGTCGAGCCTGATTGCATCCACAGCACGATAGTTGCCGAGATAGTGGTTGACAAGATTGTCCGGCATCGAGAAAGGTTGTCGCTGACAGGCTGCCTTCCCGGACGACCTGGGTCAATTGTAGGGCGGACGCCGCGCGAGGCCTCCATGAAGATCGCTGTCATTCTGCGTCTCACGCCCGATCTCACGGAAGAACTGGAACTCACCGAGGACGGTCGCGACATCGATCGCGAATGGATCGGCCTGGTCCTCAACGAGTTCGATGACCAGGCACTGGAACAGGCCGTTCTCCTGAAGGAATCGACCGGAGCAGAGGTTACCGCACTCACCGTTGATGGCGAGGGCGTCGAGCGCATGTTGCGCGCGGCGCTTGCGCGAGGCGCCGATGCTGTTTACCGCATTCCGGCAGGCGAGGCTTTCGCTTCCTCCCGCGCCCTGGCACCGCTCTACGCTGCAGCGGTGCGCAGGATCGGAGCCGATCTGGTGCTGACCGGCGTTCTCGCGACCGACGATCTCCATGGTGAACTGGCCCCTTTTCTTGCCGCCGAACTGGGATGGCGGCAGGCGAGCGCTGTGTCCGATGTTCAGATCGTGGGCGTCGATGCAGTCGTCCGTCAGGAGTATTCCGGCGGCAGGTCTGCGCGACTCGCGATCCCTCTTCCTGCTGTCATCGGCCTGCAGACGGCCTCGCAACCACCGCGCTACGTTTCCGGCAGCAGATTGCGCGATCTACTGAAGGTCGAAGTGCCCGAATTGGCAGTCGATGCTGCGTCTGCTGCCACCGGCATCCAGCCCGCCGTCCTCGCCCTCCCCCAACGCGGTGCCGGTGCAGACATGATCGAGGGAAACGGCGGACAAGTCGCCGAGAAGCTTCACGCCATCCTGCTCGAGAAGGGATTGGTGTGATGCGCGTTCTGGTCCATGTCGAGCACCAGGCTGGCGCGGTCAGCGATACCGCCTTCGAACTGCTCGCGATCGCCCGAAATCTGGGCGCCGAGGTCGAGGCGCTGGTCATGGGCGCCGAGCCGGCAACCCTCGCCGGGCAACTGGGGGGCGCGGACAGTGTGATTGCCATCGCCGATCCGGTGCTGAAGACCTACCTTCCAGATGCGCATGGCACCGCACTTCAGGCCGCCATTCAGGCGCGCAATCCCGACCTCGTACTGTTGAGCTATGGCACCGCCGGTCTCGACATCGCACCGCCGGCCGCCCTTCGATCGGGCCTGCCTCTCATGTGCAATGCCGTCGCATTGCATCCTGAGGAAGGCGAACTCGCCGTACGCTCGCAACTGTATGGTGGCAAACTGGAAGCGCGGGCGCGCGTTCCTCTTCCAGCTATTGTCATGGCGATGCCGGGTGCGGCTCGCGCCGAGGACGGGCGCCTGAGCGGCACGCCACCGGTAGAGACTGTGGCCATGCCGTCGCGCAGCGAGGCGGGCGTTCGACTGGTCGAGACGCTGGAACCCGATACCAGCGGCATTGACCTGACCCAGGCGGAACGGATCGTGTGCGTGGGACGTGCGATCGGCGGCGCCGACAAGTTCGCCCCTGTCGAAGAGCTGGCCCGCCTGCTCGACGCCGAAATTGCCGGCTCCCGCCCGGTCATCGATGCCGGCTGGCTGCCCAAGGCACGTCAGGTGGGCAAGTCCGGCGTCACAGTCAAGCCACGCCTTTACTTCATGGCCGGCGTTTCCGGGGCTCCGGAGCATTTGGAGGGCATGGGTGACTCAGAACTCATCGTCGCGATCAACACGGACGAGAGTGCACCAATCTTCGCCAGGGCCCATTATGGTGCGGTATGCGATATGTTCGATGTGCTTCCCAAACTTGCCTCCAGACTGAGGGACTCCTGAACGTCCTTGCGGCCCTGTGTCGGGGCCGCAAGGACGGCATGGACACATGGACACCCAGCCCCTGATCCTCCTGATTGCGACGCTCGCTGCCGTCGCGGGCGCCGGCTGGCGCGCTCGCCTCTGGCTCGTGCCCCTTGTGCACGCTCGCCCCACCGGTCGTCTCGACCACCCGTGGCGCCGGCTTGCAGGAGTCCTCAACGATATCCTGCTGCACCGGCGCCTCTTGCGCTTCCGCTTCTCCGGCGTGGTGCATCTCATGATTTTCGCGAGTTTCCTGGTCCTGTTCACCGTCATCGTACAAGCCTTTGGTTCCGGCTTTTTCCCTGGCTTCAGTCTGGAGGCCGTCGGCGGACATACCTGGCTTGCCGCATTGCAGGAATCGTTCATCCTCATCATTGCAGTCGCCCTGGGTATGGCGATCTGGCATCGCTTCGTGCGGCAACCGGCTCGCTTTGTCGGCTCGAACCGGCGGGATGCGACGATGATCTACATCCTGATCGCCAGCATCATCGTCACCACGCTTCTGGAATGGGCTGCGCGAATCGCAGCGGGAGACGATCCGACGGAGCCCTACCGACCGCTTTCGGCCCTGGTGGCTGGCGGAATGGGCGGGCTGGGGCTGGCCGATGCCGACGCAGTGGCTGCAACACAGGCTTTCTACTGGGCCCACATCGCTTCGATCCTCGCGTTTCTTGTCTACATTCCGGGTTCCAAGCATCGTCACATGTTCGCGGCTGCACCCAACATCTTCTTTCGCTCACTGGCGCCCAAGGGCCAGCTTCCCCCTCCACCGCCCCTGAAAGACGATGACGATCGGTCCGGTGTGGTCCGCGACTTCCAGGATTTCACCTGGAAGGACATTCTTGACGGTCTTTCCTGCACCGAGTGTGGCCGTTGTCAGGCAGTATGCCCGGCCCACGGCTCTGGCGCTCCGCTCAGTCCGAAGCGACTTGTCATGGATCTGCGGGAGGGAATGTCCTCACCTCGAAACAGCGACCCGGGCACCGGCCCGATTGCCGGTGGAGTGATCAGCGCCGAGACGCTGTGGGCCTGCACCACCTGCCGCGCCTGCATGGAGGTCTGCCCACTTCATATCGAGCATGTGCCAAAGATCGTGCAGCTGCGGCGTTCCCTGGTGGAAGAAGGCCAGATTGAACCGATGCTGCAGGATTCGCTTACCAGTCTGCAGACCCACGGCAACTCTTTCGGCAAGTCGCCCAGACAACGGGCGCGCTGGACTCGGCCCTTGACCGTCAAGCCCAGGGACGCGCGAAGGGAAAGGGTCGAAATCCTATGGTTCGTCGGCGATTTCGCGAGCTTCGACCCCCGGGCCCAACGACTCACGACCCTCTTCGCCGAGTTGCTCGCACGGGCCGAGGTGGACTTCGGCATCCTCTATGATGGCGAGAACAACAGCGGCAACGACGTACGCCGGGTCGGCGACGAGGGATTGTTCGAAATGCTCGCCCGGCACAACATCACCACACTCGAGGCCTGCCACTTCGACCGCATCCTGACAACTGACCCTCACAGCCTGAACGCCCTCCGCAACGAGTACCCGGCGCTGGGGGCGCGATACGATGTGGTGCACCACGCGCACTTCCTTTGTGAACTAGTGGAGGAAGGCAGGCTCGACCCGGTTCCCCGGGCGAGACACGTCGTCACCTATCACGACCCCTGTTATCTCGGTCGCTACAACGACGAGTTCGAGGCCCCGAGGCGGCTGATCCGTCGACTCGGCCACAAACTCCGCGACATGGATCGCTGTCGGGAAAACAGCTATTGCTGCGGTGCGGGAGGCGGGCGCATCTGGATGGACGATAGCGGCCTCGCACAGCGCCCAAGTGAAAGCCGGATCGAGGAGGCCCTGGCGCTCGACGGTGTCTCGCGCTTCATTGTGTCATGTCCCAAGGATGTGGTGATGTACACGGCTGCCGTGCAGGTGCTT
>JAJEBJ010000182.1 GCA_022822575.1 Alphaproteobacteria bacterium
CTCGCGGGTCTCGATCAGGGCAAAGAGGCTGGTCTTGTCGTTGGCCGCCTGGAGCTTCGCCATGACGTCGCCGCCGGTGTAGTTGTCGTGTGCGATGCCCAGGGCAACGCCCCGCACGCCGTCGGGCGTATACTTCATGAAGTCGAGAACGCGCCGGCACTCCGTGGCGCTCCCCATCATGGGTGGCACCAGGCCCTCGGCCCCGGCATCAAGCGTCCGGGCGATATGCTCGTAGGTCTTCGCGGCCGGTCTCACGACGACAGGCACCCGGGCCGTCTCGAAATAGCGCAGCGCCGCGGCAAGGGTCTCGAAACCCATGCCGGAATGTTCCATGTCGAGGAACACGAACTCGGCGCCGGCGTTCTTCACGATGTGGCCGATGCCGGGTGCGGCCGCAAACTCTCCGACGTAGTGTCCAAGGGTGAGCGTTCGCGTCGCCGCCAGGTCCTTCAGTGTCTTACGGCCCATGATCCGTCCCCGGTTCCTGCAACCCTATTTCACATCATGGCCGAACCGGCATCAACACGTTCCCGATGATTCCGTCAATCCGGTTCCCTCCCGGGTCTCCCGGATGACATGATCGACAACCTCCCGGAAGGCCTCCATGCCAGCCATTCCCTCCAGCTGGCACAGACGCCAGAGGTCGACCTGGCGGTCGGCGCTGTTGCCGTAGTCGATGATGGCCGTGGCCCGGCGGACCTCGTTCTCGCAGCCGAGCGCGCGGGCATCATCGGCGATATCGTCGATGAGAGCCCGGGTCGCGTCGGCGATGTCCAGCCGGCCATGGGCTGCCTCGATGTTGCCGAGGAAAGCCAGTACGCCATAGCGTTGCGCGATCCAGCGATTCTCGGAGATGATCTCGGTCAGCGGTTCGTCGGGAAGCGTGCCTTCGCGGGACTGCCGCAGCAGCCGGCGCACCAGGGACGCATAGAGCGCGGCGATGGTGACGGCATCCTCGATTCGCGTGCACACATCGCAGATGCGCATCTCGATGGTCGGATAGGAATGGGAGGGGCGGATGTCCCACCACAGTTCGCTGCCATCATTGATGAAGCCCATTTTGCGGTATTCGTCGAGGAGGTTTTCGTAGTCCTTGTCCGACCACAACGGCGCCGGAATGCCGACGCGCGGCAGGCCGCTGAAGATAGCGAGGCGCCAGGACCGGAATCCCGTCTCGTGGCCATCGCTGAAGGGTGAGGAGGCGGACAGGGCATGAAAGACCGGCAGATGGCGCCGCATCGCCGTCATCACGCGAATGCGCTCATCGGCATCACCAAATCCGGCGTGGATGTGCATGCCGCCGATCAGAAGGCGGTTGAGCAGCCCCTGGAGCATGGCGGAAAACGACCTGTAGCGCTCCTTCGGCGTCACGTCCATGCGCGACCAAGCGGCGAAGGGATGGGTGGACGAGGCCATGATCGCCGCCCCGTACCGTTCGGCTGTCTCGATGACCACGCGGCGCGTTTCCTTCAGTGCCTCGCGCAGTTCCGCCACGGATCCGCAGACCTTCGTGTTGGTCTCGATCTGCGTGCGCAGGGCCTCGCGCACCACGCGGTGCGGCCCCGCCGCCTCCTCGCAGGCCGCGAAGATGGCCGGATCGGGGTCGGCGAGCACGTCCCGAGATCCGGGATCGACGAGAAAGAACTCTTCCTCGATTCCAAGAGTGATGCCGGAATCGGTCATGCGTCAGGGCCCCTTTGCGTTACCGGGTCATCATGACAACGCGGGCCAGCGGATGACAACTCCGGTGTCCTGCGATCAGATTGACTCCCCATGTCCGGACGTTGCCTTGCGTCAGGGCGCCGAACCGGCCGACTTGATAGGTCTCCGGCCCTGTTCGATCCTGACAGGACGAGATCACGTGTGCAGCCCGGAGTTGACATGCCGAACCTCATGACCCCGCTCTGTCGGACGCTGGGCCTCACCGCGCCCATCCTGCAGGCTCCGGTCTCGGCGACGCCGGATCTCGCCATCGCTGTATCCGAAGCAGGCGGGCTCGGCATCATTCCCATCACCTGGACCAGGACGGACGTGCTGGGGAAAACGCTTGCCGCAATGCGATCCCGGACTGCGGCTCCGTTCGCTGCCAACATCGTGATTCCGCTGATGGAAGAGATGCAGCAGGCCAATCTCGATCTTGCGCTTGAGGCAGGTGTCCCCGTGATATCGACCTTCTACGGCGACCCGGCTCCGCTGATCGGACGCATTCACGACGCGGGTGCGCTTTCGATGCACACGGTCGGTTCAGCCGAAGAAGCCCGGTGCGTGGTTGACCGGGGAGTCGATATCGTTGTGGCCCAGGGGGTCGAGGCCGGTGGCCATGTCTGGGGGAGCGTGGCGACCATGGTCCTCGTGCCGAGCGTGGTCGATGCCGTGCCCGGAGTCCCGGTGGTCGCCGCCGGCGGCATCGCGGATGGGCGTGGTCTGTGTGCAGTCCTCGCGCTCGGTGCCCAGGCCGCCTGGGTCGGTACCCGCCTGTTGCTCGCCCGCGAGAGCGATGCCCATCCGGCCTATCGCGAACGGATTGCTGCCGCTCGTGCCACCGATACGGTGCTTTCCGAGGCCTTCGACGACGGATGGCCCGATGCGCCCCATCGTTGCCTTCTCAACGATACGCTCGAAGTGTGGCAGGAAGCCGGTGAACCTCCCCCCGGCTCACGGCCCGATGAAGGCGAAATTGTTGGCCGCGACGGCTCCGGAACGGAGATCCGGCGCTACAGCATCGAGCCCCCGACTGTCGACACGACCGGCACGGTCACGTCGATGGCTCTCTATGCCGGACAGAGCGCCGGCCTGACGCGCGGCGAAGCAACGGCCGCGGACATTGTGAACGGCATGGTCTCGGAAGCCGCGTCGGTCCTTGCCCGGATCGCGCGATGAGCCTTCCTCCTTGCAGGGCCGGAAAGCGGCGGACACCGGTGACGGCTTCAGCAGCAGAGCCCGTCCACCGTGAACATGATCGTGCCGATCCTGTCCGTGCCCTGGACCGGAGCGGTTTCGATCATGTGAAGGGCAACGGCAGAGGACCTGGCGGAACGGGCGTAACGGCAACAGCCTGCGGTCACGTCGCCCATAGCGTGGCCGGCGCCCGCGCTGTCGACCCGTTCCCTGATGTCGTGTATCCGGCTTGACGGGAGGTGGGTCCGGCGGATCATGGAAGGGTGCCACGGGGAGTGCGGGTGATGTACCAGACGAACAGCAGGGTCGATATCGTCCAGGCGCCGCCTATCCCGGAGGCCTGGACGTGGGTCGAGGGCATCGAGATGGCGGAGCCTCTCATCGACGTCTGCCAGGCGGTCCCCGCATCTCCTCCGCCCGACGAGCTTCTCGCCCACGTGGCCGCGCGCGCACGCGACGGGTCGACGGCACGCTACACCGACATCTTCGGCATGCCGGCCCTGAGGGAAGCCCTGGCGGGCGACGTCAATGCTCTCTATGGCGGTGACGTCGGTGCGGGAGACGTCATGATCACCGCCGGTTGCAACCAGGCGTTCTTCAACACCATGCTGGCCCTGGCGGGAGAGGGGGACCAGGTCATCCTTCCGGTGCCCTGGTACTTCAATCACGAGATGACGGCCCGCATGCTGGGGATCTCCGTGGTGCCTCTCGGCTTTCGCCCGGACCGCCAGGGCGTGCCGGACCCCGACGATGCCCGCCGCCTGGTCAGCGGGAGAACGAGAGCCATCGTTCTTGTGTCGCCGAACAATCCGACGGGCGCCGTCTATCCGCCCGAGGTCATCCACGGCTTTCTCGATGTGGCAAGGCAGGCGGGATGTGCGCTCGTCATCGATGAGACCTACCGCGACTTCCTCTCTCCGGGTGCCCGCCCGCACGATCTCTTCACGGACGGACAGTGGCGCGACACCCTGGTGCACCTCTACAGCTTCTCGAAGGTCTACTGCCTGACCGGCTATCGCGTCGGTGCGGCGGTGGCTGGTGGCCGGTTGCAGGGCGCTCTCGAGAAAGTGTGCGACTGCGTGCAGATCTCGCCGCCCCATCTCGGCCAGGAAGCGGCGCTCTATGGTCTCGGCCATCTCGATTCCTGGCGGCGCCACAACGCCGGGATCATGGGTGAACGGGCCGAGGCGCTTGCACGCGCCTTTACCCGCAACGACCTCGCCTGGGAACTGGTGAGCGCCGGCGCCTACTTCGCCTATGTCCGTCATCCGTTTCGGGGCACGGCTGCGGTCGACGTGGCCCGCACCCTGGCAGTGGAAGACGGCCTCCTGACCTTGCCCGGCAGCTGGTTCGGTCCGGACCAGGAGGATTACATCCGTCTCGCCTTTGCCAACCTGGAAGCAGACGCGATGCCTGTCATCGCGGGGCGACTGGCGCGGTCCGGCTCCTGATCTCGAAGGCCGGCGACGATCAGGCGGAACGTCCCATGCCCGGTTCGGTCGCGTTCACGAGACAGGCCATGTTGCCGGACGCATGGGCGTTGTCATGCATCAGCTGGTGCGCATGGCCGATCTCGTCGAAGGTGAAGGTCTGCGAAAGACAGGGATCGATCCTGCGATCAATCATCAGCTGGTTGACCGCTGCTGCCTGCTCGTCGTTCGAAAGATGGCTCCCCTGGAGGCGCTTCTGGCGCATCCAGTGGTAGCGCAGGTCCATGGTGATGTTGTAGCCGGTGGTTCCGGCGCAGATGACCACCATGCCTCCGGTGGCGACCACGAATCCGCTGGTCGGCAGGGTCGATTCGCCCGGGTGTTCGAAGACGATCCGCGGGCTGACCCGCTCGCCCACGGCCTCCCAGATGGCCTTGCCGAAGGCGCGGGCTCCCTTGACCCAGGCGCCGTACTCCGGGCTCGACGTGTCCGGCATCGGCCCCCAGTGATCGAAGTCCTTGCGGTTGATGACGCCAACGGCGCCGTTGTCGAGGCAGAACTGGCGCTTGCTGTCATCGGAGACGACGGCAACGGCGCGTCCGCCCATGGCCTGGGTGATCTGCATGGCATAGGACCCAAGGCCGCCGGCGGCGCCCCAGACGAGAACCACGTCGCCTTCCTCCACAATGTTGGGAGACCAGCCCATCAGCATGCGATAGGCGGTGGAGGCGCACAGCAGGTAACAGCCCGCTTCCTCCCACGAGAGGTGC
Source organism: Alphaproteobacteria bacterium (assembly GCA_022822575.1). Classification (GTDB taxonomy): domain Bacteria; phylum Pseudomonadota; class Alphaproteobacteria; order SP197; family SP197; genus SP197. The sequence goes on from JAJEBJ010000182.1 coordinate 5,099, forward strand.
TTCGGCTTGGGCTGGCACTGGTGGGCCTGGGCCTTGGCGAACTGGCAATAGCTGCCGTAGTTGGTCTGATAACCCCAGATGCGCGTGGTTTCGGCCAGCATGGGATCGCGGCCTGACAGCACCCACGGGTCGTCAGCCGGCCACCAGCCCGAGTGAACCACGACCTCGTCACCCGGTTTGACGTTGGTGACGGCGGGACCCACCTTCCAGACGATACCGGAACAGTCCGAACCGCCGGCATGGAAATCTTCCGGCTCGCCCTGTTTCTGGCGCACGGCGATGACGTCGATGGGATAGCCGAGTGCCGCCCAGACGTTGTTGTAGTTGATGCCGGTCGCCATGTTGTAGACGAGAACCTCGTCTTCAGCGATCTCGGGAACATCGATGATCTCCCTCTGCCAGGCGTCCCGCGGTGCGCCGAACCGGTCCTGGCGCACGCAAAAGACGTGCATGCGATCCGGAACCTCTCCGAGGGGGGGCTTCTCGCCCAGCGCACAGATGTCCATGAGTCCTGCTCCCGTTCCTTGACCTGGCGGGAGGTCTTGTCCAATGCCTTGCAACGGGCGTCAAGTCCCCCCGTCCGTCCGGTAATGTCTCACTTTGATTTTCAAGCGGGGCAATGCGGCTACCACCTGGAGCAGTGGGCCATCAAGGCATCCAGAATGTCGATAACATCATCGGCGTCCAATCGACGAGAGCCGTCTTGGTACAGGTGCGTGACCAAGGTGCGATAGGCGTAGATGCTGGCCTCGTTCACGAGGTTCCTGGTGATGTTCCCCTCTGCGGTCATGCAAGAGCGGTAGTGCAAGCCTGCTCCCGCACAAACCTCCTGCCCGTGCCGGTCGCTTGGGAGCGCCAGCACAATTGCGACACTCGCTGCAGCGACAGTCCCGAAACAGTTGGAATGTCGCCGTGAACGAGTCAGCAGAAACTGAGACGGTGGACGAGCTGAAGGCCACAATCCTCACACTCGTCACGCGCACCATCCCCATGACAGGGCCTTGGTGGTTGATCCGAGTCGGAATGACATTGATCCGGAAACAGGCACCGACAATAGTCGAGCGGCCTGGGGATGGAGGATGATCGGCATGGCACCCGCACCCGGATTGCTTCAGTCGATATATGGAGTCAATCCCATGACGCGACCCGCCGTCGTCGCGCGCCTCCTGTCCGGTGCGTTCCTGAAGCCAGCGCCTTATTTGCGATTCTTCCACCATGCGAAAATATGGCCGGCGCTGTTTTCATTCTCGCAAACAAGGAGCGTCGCGCCGCAATGGCCTCCGATCCCGGTCGCCGGCCGCCCGGCCACGACGTGCAAGGTCCAGGCGGCTACACCGCCTTCGTGCCGGCCCCGCTGGCTCCACCGATCGCATGGGACGCAGAACTCGTCGTTGCGCTCTCCGGGGCGGACCGCGCGATCGGCCGGCTCGCGGGCGAAGGCTGGCGCTGTCCCAATCCGCATCTCTTCATCAGCCCATTCCTTCGCCGGGAAGCGGTGCTGTCAAGCCGGATCGAAGGCACCCGAACAACCCTCGAGGAACTGCTCGCGGCCGAGGCGGGCGCGGCCGTCGGGCCAGCCTCCGGTGATCTCGAGGAGGTCGTCAACTACGTTGAGGCCCTGGAGTACGGATTGGGACGGCTGGATACGCTGCCGCTGTCCTTGCGTCTCATCCGGGAGGTCCATGAACGGCTCATGCGCGGCGTGCGCGGCGACACGGCGACGCCCGGTGAGTTCCGGTGCAGTCAGAACTGGATCGGACCGGCCGGCTGTAGCTTGAGCGAAGCGAGCTATGTGCCGCCTCCTGCCTGCGAACTCATGGCATGCCTCGACGCCCTGGAGCGATTTCTTCATGACGACACCCTGCCGCCGCTGATTCACGTCGGACTCACACACGCACAGTTCGAGGCCATCCACCCGTTTCTCGACGGCAACGGCCGTGTGCGCCGCCTTCTCATCAGTCTTCTGCTGGTGCAGCGTGACGTGCTGCCGGCGCCGCTCCTCTATCTGAGCGCATACTTCGAGGAGACGCGCGAGGAGTACTACGCCCGTCTGCTCGCGGTGACGCAGGAAGGGGCGTGGGAGAAATGGCTCAGCTACTTCCTGCGCGGGGTCCGGCTTCAAGCCGACGACGCAATTGTTCGCATGGCGGAGATCGACGGCCTGTTCGAGGACTGGCGAAAACATCTGGCCGGCGTTCAGTCCGGGCGACCGGAGAGGGTGTTGCGCCTCTTTGTCGAAAACCCCTACTGGACCGTGGGCGGGATCGCAGACGAGCTGTCTGTGGCCTATACGACGGCTCGGCGCGCCATCGACCGCCTGGAAGCCGCTGGAATCGTCTCCCCGGTGGGGGAAGCCAGGCGCAACCGCGTCTATTGTGCCAGGCAAATGCTGGAGGTGCTGGTAGCTCCCCGCGCCTCGGGACGACCTGCCTCCCACAGTTGAACGGCTTCTCCCCCGGACGGATTAGAGTCAGAACGCAATCTGGCTGTCGCTCACCATGATTCGCGTGTCGCCGTTTTCGCCACCCTCGACGCGGCGCGCCTCGATGAGGGTCATCGCGTCGGCGTGGTGCCCCTCGCGCAGGTCCAGCCTCGATGGCTTGATCTCGACAAGGCGGGCGACGTGATATCGGAAGGCGGCGACGTCTCTGCGGGGCCAGAGCGTGTCTTGCATGGTCAACGATTCCGCCTCACGGAGGCCAGGACCAGTAATCAACTCCGAACGTGTGCGGGTCGTCCTCAGGCGTCAGACCACACTTCTGCATGGCCTCGTCGTTGAAATGGGTCGCGCACTGCCGATTCTCGTCCGCGACCGATCCGTCGTCGCTGACAATCCACTCCAGACACGTGGCAATTGCGGAAGCAACTATGTAGTGACATTGGCCTTTTTCCTGCGGGAGCTCGAAGGTGAACTCTTCTGCGCTGACAACATGCGTCCCTGCCTGCATTCCCGGACCGATGAAGATGTTCGACGAACTGAAGGCCTCCAGGGTCACCACCTTGCTCTCTGTGCGCCCCTGGCCGCTGGCCTCCTCCTCAGGTGCGGCTGAGGCAGACATATCTTCCTCGTCCATCTGTCCATGTCCGCCGGCCTCCTCCGACTCCGAGCACGTCCCCTCGACGCTTTCGTTATCGCGCCACTCACAGGTCAGGGTGCCACCATCGGCCCAGAAAAACGTGCCCTGACCGTGCAACTTGCTGTCACGCCATTCGCCCTCGTAGCGGAAGTCGGCCCAGGTATAGGTCCCCGTGCCGTGCGGCCATCCGTCGCGCATGCTGCCCTCGTAGGTGTCCACGCCGTTGCTGTGGCGCCAGACAAACCGCCCTTCACCTGACGCCTTGCCATCCACGCAGGGTCCCGTCCATGTCACGGACTCGCCGGGCTCGGGGTTGGGGTTCCGGAGTCGGCAGGGCTGGTTCTCCGCGATAATCCAGTTCGGCCCGAATGACTCGAGCGGCGCATCGGCCAGCAGCGTCTCGACCTGCGCTTCCGTCAGCTCTCCGGTCGCCGCGTACCCGTTCGCCTGCTGCCAGCCCTCGATCGCCCGTCGGGTCCGCGGGCCGAACTCTCCGTCCGCAGGCCCGGGGTCGAAGCCCGCAGCGGCGAGCGCTTCCTGGATCCGCCGGAACTCGTCCGAACCCAGCGCCGCCGCTTGCCCCTGTCCCTGGCAGGCCAGGTCGTGGCCACCGGCGCGGTCGAGGGCGCGATGGATCGGGCTCCCTACGGTGGCAATCGCGTAGGGGTAGAAGCCCTCTGCGTCGCGGATGCACGGATCGGCGCCGCCGCCCAGCAGCGCCTCCGCCACCGCGACCTTGCCGCCCGTGCGAACCGCCGCATGCAGCGGGGCCTCGCCGTTGGGGTACCTGCGGTCGGGGTCGGCCCCGGCCCCGATCAGCAATGCCGCGGTCTCGCCCGAGCCGATGCCCTCGCGAACGAACAGATTCAGCGCCGGCAGCCCGTCGCCGTTCTCAAGCCGCGGATCGGCCCCGCCGGCGAGCAGCGCCCCGACGATGCCCGGCAAGCCGGCGCCTGACCGTCCGGGCCAGCCCGGATTGGGCCCCACTGCGGCATGCAACGCCGTGGCCCCCCAGCTGTCCCTGCGATTGGCGTCGGCGCCATGGGCAAGCAGCGCCTCGACCGCTCTCGGCTGTTCGTGGTGGGAAGCAACAAGGTGCAGCGCCGTGCGCCCTTCTCCGTTGGCGATGCCGGGATCGGCTTCTGCCCGCAGCAGCAGCCATATGGTGGCGACGGCCCCGCTCAGAAGCGGAGCGGCACTGGCCAGGTGCAGCGGCGTGTTGCCGTCCCTGTCCTGCAGGTTGGGATCGCCGCCGGCATCCAGCAGCGCCTGCATCGTCTCGGCCGCGCTGATCGCGGCCGCGCCGTGCACCGCCGTCCGGCCGTTGCCGTCGGGCGCGTTGGGATCGGCGCCCTTCGCCAGCAAGGACCGCACCTCGCCCGTATAGCTCTCCGCCTGACCGGCAAGCTGGCGAAGGCGCCCGTCGTCGTCGGTCTCGGCATGAGCGGGGGCGGCGCCGAGCACGAGCACGAAGATGCTCGCAACGACCGCCAGGACCGACGGAGACACGGGACGGGATTTCGGCATGGTCCTGATCCTTCTGATCCTTCCTGATGATGGCGTGCGTCTCCCGGCGCACGTCCGGCGTATGATGGTAGATGCGCTCCGAGCTGTGAAGACTGGAGCGCTGCTGCCGAGCGTTTGCAGGATTGCTGACGGGGTTCCGGTCGATCCCGCTCGATTTCGGTGATGTCGGCGGTGTGTGCGGAAGTGTCGGGGTTTGACTTTCTCTCTGAACGACAACATTCCATGGTCCAGCTAGGCGGACCCTGGAGGTAGCAGCGAAAGCTCTCTATCGCATCGACTCGCGCCACATTCTCCGACGACTCGGATGTTCCAATCTGTCCTTCGTCCGTGCCCGAGTTGCACCACCACCGGCACTGATCATGGCACCAGGCAGCCCGCGCCTGGTCGACGTGCTTGGCCGCGATGGACGCGGGCGCAGCGACGACTTCCACGTCGTACCATGAGCTGTCTTTACCCCCGACCGACCAGCCATCCGACGCATCGTGAATCGAACCGCGATTCGAGAAACGCCCATCTCCGTTGCGGCGCCAGAAGTTCCACTGAATCTGCCCTCGCCCTTCACCCACACACCGCGCGGCGAAGACGACACACACGGACTGTGGTCCGTTGGCGTTGCCCAAACTTGGATCTGCTTGTCTTCGGTTGGCATGCTCTCCTCTCCTCATCCGCCCAGTTCAGCCTAGCTGATCCTGCGGATTCGATTCACTCCTCTGCTACTCTCCCGTGATGTCGGTTGTGTCGGCCCGCCGCGTTAAGGTTTCAACAAAGTCAAACTGAGACAATACCGTCCGTCTATCGCCCAACACTCCTGGAGCGTTGAGACACGTTGACCGCTGGCCTATGAATCGTCCCATGCAGCGTGACCGCGTCCTGATTCCTGTTGAAGGCCTGCGCCTCGCGGCTCTGGGAATCCTCGCCAGCAGGGGTCCGACGGACTACGCCTCCCTTGCCACCATGGTGCGCCTGTTTGCCACGAGCTACGGGGCATCGCCCGTTGATGTCATGTCGTCCTCCATCGAACTCCTGCGATTCGAGGGCCTGATCGGAATCGGAGACGAGGGCGAGGATCCCGGCAGTGCCCGAGTGACGCTGTTGCCCGGGGGGCGCGAGGAACTCGAACGCCTGATGCTCGCGCCGGTCAGGGTTTCCAGCGCTTCCTCGAGGCTCATGGTGGCCCTCAAGATTCGCTTCTTTCGCCTCCTCGACGCAACGGGGCAGGCAAGGCTGGCCGAGGTGCTGGGAGATACCCTGAGGAACGAGAGAGCGCGCCTTGTCAACCTGCGCCGCCACATGGAAGGTGAGGATTCCGGGTTCCTGGCATGGCTCGACCGCGACATCGCCCGAACCGGGGAGGACTTGGCGTGGCTCGAAGGTGAGGAGGCGCTGATGGCGCAACAACGGTCACGCGATGACGATTCACCCGCCTGAGAGAATCGCCTCGAACTGGCGCGAGGCGCACGCCATCGTGCGTCTTGCGATTCCGCTCATCCTGACGCACCTCGCGCACATGGCGATCATGGCGACGGACGTCATCATGATGGGACGCATCGGCACCGAGACCATCGCCGCCGGTTCCCTGGCGCGGGATTTCTACTGGGTCATGCTGGCGTTCTCGATCGGTGTGCTCACAGGAGCGACCCCGGTCATGGCCCAGCACCTGGGAGCCCGCCGTTTCCGGGCGATTCGTCCAGTGGTGCGCAACGCGTCCTGGCTGTGCCTGCCCCTTACGGCAGCCGTCGCGATCCTGGCCTGGCACGCCTCGCCGATCCTCGTCCTGTTCGGTCAGGACCCGGTCATCACCAGCCTGGGCCAGGCCTATCTGCGGGTCATGGTCTGGGGGCTTCTGCCCTCCCTGTGGTTCGTTGTCCTGAGCGAATTCCTCGCGGCCCATGCCAGGCCCAGGGCGATCGTCGTGGTCACGGTCCACGCCATCGCACTCAACGCCCTTCTCGACTACGCCTTCATGTTCGGAAAGCTCGGCGCCCCCGAACTCGGCCTCGTGGGTGCGGGTGTCGCCAGCGTTGTCGTCAACTGGGCGATGTTCGGCGCGCTTCTCTGGTTCGTGCAGGCCGACCGGCGCCTGCGCCGCTACCGCCTGCTGGGCTACTTCTGGCGGATCGATCGTCGCGTGATGAAGGAGGTCGCCTTCCTCGGCGGGCCGATCGCCGTCACGGAAATCGGCGAGATGGGGCTCTTCTTCGTCACCACGATCATGATGGGCCTGATATCGACGCAGATGCTCGCTGCCCACGCGGTAACGGCCCAGTGCTATGCCTTCGTCTTCATGATCCCGGTAGGCTTTGCCCAGGCAGGGGCGGTGCGTGTCGGCCACGGCGCCGGCGCCGGCAGCCCGCAGTGGTCGGCCCGTTCCGGCTGGATGGCGATGGCGCTATCGGGAACGACGGTCCTGGCGCCTGTCATCGCCTTCTGGTTCTTCGGAACCGAACTGTCGTCGCTCATTCTCGACGCCGACGATCCCGACAACGCCGAAGCCCTGGGCCTTGCCGTGAGTTTGCTCAGCATTGCCGCCATCTTCATGCTGAGCGATGCCGTGCAGATCACCGCACGCGGCGCGCTACAGGGGCTGAAGGACACCGCGGTCCCCATGGTCTACAGCGTTGCCACCAACTGGGGTCTCGGTCTTCCCTGTGCCGCTGCCTTCGGATTCTGGTTCGGCTGGTCGGGCGAGGGCATCTGGGCCGGTCTCGCCGTCGCCACCATGGGTTCGTCGCTGCTTCTCATCGCCCGGTTCCGCAACCGCCTGCGTATCTTCCATGAGAGCGTCATGCCATGACGATCCGCCGGAGCCTGCGGGTTTCCCGCCCACGCCGATTGGTCTACAACATGGAGGCACGCAAACGACGGCCCCGATCGGGCAAGGAAGGACACCATGCTGAGGAACACCAGGTACGACGCCAATGAGCTGTGGCAGAAGGACCACGACCACGTCATTCATCCGTGGACGGACTTCTCCCAGTGGGACGACAAGGGTTCCGAGATCATGGCCGAGGCCGACGGCATCCATGTCTACGACAGCCACGGCAATCGGTTCATCGACGGTATCGGCGGACTGTGGTGCGTCAACATCGGCTACGGTCGTGAGGAGATGGCCGAGGCGATCGCCGAACAGGTCCGCGCCATTCCCTACTACTCGCCGTTCCACCATCTCTCGACCCCGCCGGCGGGCCTTCTCGGCGCCAAGATTGCTTCCCTGACACCGGGAACTCTCGATCACATGTTTTTCGGCACGGGCGGTTCCATGGCCAACGACACGGCCGTTCGCTTTGTTCACTTCTACTGGAACAACCTCGGTCGCCCCAACAAGAAGAAGATCGTCTCCCGGGTCGATGCCTACCATGGCATGACCTACATGGCGGCCGCTCTCACCGGCATCGCCTACGACAAGATCGGCTTCGACCAGGCCGACGAGATGGTGGTGCACGTCGCCTGCCCCTACACCTACAGGCGCCCGGAGGGCATGACCGAGGCCGAGTTCTGCGACTGGCTGATCGAGGACTTTCGCAAGCGCATCGAGGAGGTGGGCGCCGAGAACATCGGTGCCTTCATCGCCGAACCCGTCATGGGGGCGGGTGGCGTGATCGTCCCTCCGGAGGGATATCACAAGCGCATGTTCGAGGTCTGCAAGGCCAACGAGATCCTCTACATCTCGGATGAGGTGGTGACCGGATTCGGCCGGCTCGGCCACTTCTTTGCCTCGGAGGACGTCTTCGGGATCGTTCCGGACATGATCACGTCAGCCAAGGGCATCAGTTCGGGCTATCAGCCGCTGTCGGCGACCATCGTGTCCCAGGAGGTCTACGATGTCCTCTCCACGCCGCAGGCGGACGGAGCGCTCTTTACCACCGGCTTTACCTATTCGGGCCATCCGGTGTGCTGTGCTGCCGGAATGAAGAACATCGAGATCATGGAGCGCGAGGACATTCCAGGCCACGTGCGCAAAGTCGGTCCCTACTTCGAGAAACGCCTCGCCGAACTCAACGATCTTCCGCTGGTGGGCGAGACCCGCGGCAAGTGCTTCATGCTGGGTGTCGAGAACGTCGCCAACAAGGAGACGAAGGAGCTGCTGCCTGCAGAGGTCAATGTCGGAGAGCGCATTGCAGAACATGCCCAGGCGAACGGAGTCATCGTCCGACCCCTCGGCCATCTCAATGTCATCTCGCCGCCACTCATCATGACGGAGGCGCAGATCGACGAGTTTGTCGACGTCCTCAGGGGCGCCATCCTGGCAACCCAGGATGACCTCGTGCGCGAGGGGCATTGGAAAGGTTGAGGTGAAGGCCCGGCGACTCCTTCAGGGATCGCCGGGTACCCCGTAGCTTGGCGTGTTCCCGGGATCGAGCGCCCGGTTGACGTAGTCGTCCATTTGCGGGCCGAAGACGTCCCACACGCGCCTGAGTTCGGCGATGGGCTCGTCGTGCCAGTCGACCCTGAGGTCGCACACCGGCCAGTCGTGCCGGTGGCAGACCTTGATCCCCACCGAGCGCACCTGGCCCATTTCACCACCCGCTTCCAGCCCTGCCTCGAGACCGGCGAGCAGGCGTTCCACGAAGGGGGCGCCATCAGTGGTCTCGAAGGCACGCACCATGGCGGCGGGAACGCCCGTGTTCGCGAGCAGGTTGCCGGCGGCGATGGCGTCCTTGCCCTCGGCGACCGCATGGGTTCCCAGGGTGCCCGAGCCTGAGTGATGGGCGGTGTGCCCGAGGTCGTCAATGATGGCGATCTGGCGATACTCCGGCCAGGCCTTCGCCTCGACGAGGATCGTCATGGCGCGTGCCGCACCGTATCCCCGGGCCAGAAGATCGAGGCCCATGAGGCCCAGGCCCGGATCGGTGATGTTCTGGCTGGCGACGGCCCCGACATGGCCGCGCACCCAGGCGCAGCGGGCGGCAACGGCCGGACTCGACGAGGTGACCACCACCCCGAACATGCCGGTCTTCCGGCAGCGGGCGGTCAGGGAAAACGTCATGACCCGTCCTCCGGGATGACCGCGTCGACATCGATTTCCATGAGCATCTCAGGTCTGGCCAGGGCCTGCACGACAAGGCCGGTCGACACCGGGTAGACGCCCTTGAGCCAGCGTCCGATGACATTGTAGACCGGTTCCCGGTGACGCGGGTCCGTCAGGTAGATGGTAATCTTGCAGATGTGGTCGAGCTGACTGCCGGCCTCCTCGAGCAGGCGCTTGACGCAGGACATCGCCATCTCGGCCTGGGCGGCCGGATCGCCCACGCCGTGGAAACTGCCATCGAGATCAAAGCCGGTCTGCCCGCGCATGAAGACGTGATTGCCGGCTCTCACGACCATGCAGAGGTCGTTGTCGAGCGTCTGCTCCGGGTACATCTCCCGGGTGTTGAAGGTTCTGAAACGCTGGTGTGCCATGAATCCTCCTGGTGCTTGGGCCGCTTCGCCTTATCGTGACATGACCCTGTCGGAAAGTCCGGCCGCAGATTTCACGAATTCCAGCGGTCCGTCGAAGTCGAAGTTCCGGTAGACCGCGGCCAGGTGGGCAAAGGGCGGCGACTGGGCAAAGAGCTGGAATGTCACCTTGTGACCGGCGTAGTCGGAGTTGACGAGGTCGCGTCCGAAGGCGAGCAGGCGCCGCCGGTCCTCGGCCTGCCAGTTGTCGTTCACGTTGTAGTACTTGTCCATCCATGCCCTGGTTTCCGGCGCGGTGAAGGCCGGGCTGTCGGGCGTGACGCAGATCTGTCCGCCACACAGTTCGCGGGTGAGATGCATCATGGCTGGCAGCTGCGTGCAGGCCAGCACGCGGCCGGTGAAGAGCAGAGATGGATTGGGCATCAGGTAGCCGGCCGGGCTGCGCCGCGCTTCAGCGATCGCCGCCGTCAGGTGGGCATTGATGCCCTCGCGATAGCAGGCAAGTTGGGAGAGTTTCTCCATCACGGCCTGCTGGCGATCGAGGCCCGTCTGCCTGACGTTGAAGAGGGCGGTGCCGATCATCAGGTCCGCCATGTGCAGGATGCGCAGCACGAACATGTAGGCGCTGTAGCGGTGCAGGGCGGCCCGGATGTAGACCGCCGCCTGGGTGTGTCGATAGAACAGGATGTTCTCCCAGGGCACCAGGACATTGTCGAAGATGAGCAGGGTATCGACCTCGTCGAAGCCGTTGGACAGCGGATAGTCGGCAACCGGTTTGACGCCGGCGAAACCACTGCGGCAGATGTGCTTGAGGTTGGGTGCGTTCATCGGACAGATGAAGCCAAGCGCGTAGTCCGAGAGTTTCGCGTCGCCCCAGTTGGCAATGGTCGGCTTGATGAAGGCCTGGTGGGCGTAGGCAGCCGCCGTCTCGTACTTGGCGCCCCTGACGATGATGCCGGAGTCGGTCTCCTTCACCACGTGGAGCAGCATGTCGGGATCCTGGTCCTGCGGCGCCTTCGAGCGATCTCCCTTGGGATCCGTGTTGGCCGAGACGTGGAAGATGTCGTTGCCGAGAACATTGGCGATATGGCGGTCAATGTTCTCGGCCCAGGAACTGTCGACCTGGTTGAGGACATCCTTGCCGTCGGCAAGGGACCACAATTCACCGACAGTCTCGTCACCGATGCGAGTCACGACACCGCCGATCTCCCTCATCACCAGGTTGATCCAGTCGCGCTTGGTCTGCCAGTCCTCGCGGGTAAAGGGGGGCTGCCAGGCGGTGGCGAAGATCTCGCCATTCTCCTCGAAGGTGAGGGTGTCCCTGAACCGCTCTTCGTGGGCCATGTCGTAAACCCGGGCTCGGACGTCGACGATAGGCCGGAAGGCCGGATGGTCTGGAACACTGTCCACCCGTTCGCCCGAGATGTAGACCTCGCGGCCATCACGCAGTGAGTCGCGGTATTCGCTGCCGGTCATCAGCATCTGTCATATCCTTCCCTTGCTCAGGCGAGGAGAGAGGTTGACAGGATCGAGGGTTCCAACAAATCATTTTCTGTCGACGCATTGCATAGAAAAAATTGATACGCTACACGCTGAAACAGCTGCGCTACTTCACCGCCGCCGCCGAAGCCGGGAGTGTTTCGGGGGGCGCCGAGCGTTGCGCGGTCTCCCAGCCCTCGGTATCTGCCGCAGTCGCCCACCTCGAGGACGTGCTCGGTGTTCAGCTCTTTGTCAGGCGGCACGCCCGGGGTCTTGCCCTCACGCCGGCCGGCCGGCGCCTGCATGCGGCGGCCCAGGCCCTTCTCCTCCAGGCAGGCGAGCTCACCGAGGAGGCCAGCGGTCTCGCCGGGGGCCTTTCCGGTGATCTCGATGTCGGCTGTTTCGTGACGTTCGCTCCCATCGTGCTGCCGGGACTCCTGCGCGTCCTGGCGGCGAGACAACCCCTGATCCGCGTCAGACCCCACGAGGATGACCTGCGGGCACTGCAGCACGGCCTCCGGAACGGCCGGTTCGAGGTGGCGCTCACCTACGATCTCAACCTGGAGAAGGACATCGCCTTCGAGCCCGTGGTCCCGGTACCGCTCTATGCCGCCTTGCCGGCGGATCACCGGCTGGCGTCGGCGGAAGAACTCGATCTTTGCGACCTGGAGGGCGAACCCCTGGTTCTCCTCGGCCTGCCCGACAGCCGCGGGCACTTTCTTTCGCTCTTTGCCGAAGCCGGATTTGAACCCGACATCGCCTACGAGACGCGGTCCTTCGAGATGGTGCGGGGCCTCGTCGCCAACGGCTACGGGTATGGGCTTCTCCATACCAGGGCGCCGCATGACCGGACCCTGGATGGCTCCAGTCTTGTCTGCGTGCCGGTGGGCGAGCCCCGCCGCACGATGCACATGGGCCTGGCAAGACTCAAACGCGCCCGGTCCACAGGCATGAGTCGTGCCTTTGGCGATATCTGCCACGCCCACCTCGCCGGTCTCCTCGACAACGGGGTACCGCCGTGATTCCGGCCTCAGGCGTCGAAGAAAGCCCTCGCCGAGTCGGCGGCGTCGACGTCGGTCAGACCGAAGTGGAAGGCCGGCCCGGCACCGCCATCGACGACGATGTCGGAGCCGTTGATCCAGGCTGCGTCCTCGGAGAGGGCGAAGGCGATCACTCTGGCGACATCTTCCGGTTCGGCATTGCGCCCTCCCGATTGCGCTTTCAGGCGATCGAGGAGATCGGCTCCCATCGTGTCGTAGAAGTGTTTGAGGAGCGGTGTTTCGACGGCCCCTGGACTGACGGAAAGCGACCGCACGCCATGGGGTCGCGCCAGGATCGATCCCGCCATGGCGTAGACGATCACGACTTCCTTTGAAAAATCATAGGCGTCCGGGCCGCTCATCGGGTGCTCGCGGACCCAGGCGAGGCCCGCGGCATAGGTACGCTGACGAAGCAGGTCGCGGATGAGATCGAGGCGCTCGCGCCACGCGTGACCGGCATCCGAGGCCACCTGAACGATCGCACTGGCCGGTTGCAGTCGTCCCAGCAGCGATTCGGTGACATGGCGCAGACCCAGGACATTGACCCGCATCACCGCCTCGCCGTCGTGGCTCCCCGGCAGGCCGGCAACATTGACGAGGCCATGCAGGGGCTCATCGATTGCCGCCAGCCCCGCATCGATGGAATCGGGATCGGTGAGATCGAAGCGATGGAACTCATCGACCCCGGCGCCGTCACCCTTGGCATCGAGTCCGATGATCCGGGCGCCCCGTTCACGCAACAGCGCGGCCGTCGCCTTGCCAATCCCGGAATTGGATCCGGTCACCACGATGGTCCGCGTCATGCGTTCATCCGAACCGGCGTGTAGTGACAGGGCAGGTGGCGCATGCCGTTGATGAAGAGACCGTTGATCTCCTGCATGCCGTCGAGATCCACCTCGAGGTCGGGAAGCGTCTCGAAGAGAACCTTGAAAAGGTGATACATCTCGCGCCGCGCGAGGTGAATGCCCAGGCAGTGGTGCACGCCGCCGCCGCCGAAGCCGACGTGATCATTGGGTGATCGCCTGATGTCGAAGCGCTGGGGGTCGTCGAACACGGTCTCGTCGCGGTTGGCCGATACATACCAGAACACCACCTGTTCGCCGGCGGCCACGCTCTGGCCGAGAATCTCGGTGTCGCGGGCTACCGTTCGGCCGAAGTGCACCACGGGCGTCGCGTACCGGACGATCTCCTCCATCGCCGTCGCCGCCAGTCCGTCGTAGTCCTCGCGCCATGAACGCCACTGGTCCGGATGCCTGGCGAGAAAACCCAGCCCCTGGCCCAGCGAGCTCGTGGTGGTGTCGATTCCGGCGGTGATGAGAAGCTGGAAATAGATGCCGATGTCGTAGTCGAGGAGTTTCTTCCCGTCGACTTCGGCGGCGATCATCATCGAGACCAGGTCATCGCCTGGCGCCTTGCGCCGGGCGCGGCATGTCTCTTCGCCATAGGCGTTGAGAGCATAGAAGGCGGCCATCGACTCCTCTTCGTCAGCCCCCAGTTCATCGCCGTACCCCTGGGCCACAATGCTGAGGCGGGCCAGTTCGTCGCGATCGCTGCCCTCCGGGACGCCAAGCATGTCGCAGATCACCTTGGTGGGCATGCGGCTGGCGATATCGCTGGCGAAATCACAACAGCCGCGCTCGCTGATCTCTCCGATCACGGTGCGGGCCGAGGCGGCGATGTCTTCCTCGAGGTTCTGCAGCATGCGTGGCGTGAAGACCTTGGCCAGGATGCCTCTCAGACGAGGATGAACGGGAGCGTCCCGGTTGACCATGCCGGCTACGTCATAGGCGATCTCGGGGCCGTCAATGGTCGTCATGCCGGTCCCGTAGTGCGACAGGAAGAGCTTGGCGTTCCGGGTGATGTCGCGTGTCTCGCGGTGTCTGGTGAGCGACCAGTACGTCGTGTCGCTGCCCGGCATTGATTGCAGCGCGATCGGTCGTTCGCGGCGGAAGCGGGCAAGGATGTCGTGCTTGTCGGGCCGTCTCCAGAATGTCGGTTCAGCGAGACAGATCTCGTCCAGGCTTTCCATGGTCGCGTGTGTCATGGACCCATTATTGGCGACGGGCGCTGCGATGCAACGACATATCCGTTGTCTGCTGTCGAGCAAGGTGCGGGTGCCGGCGCCCGCGAACCGGCTCACACGAGATGCTGTCCGCCGGTCACCATGATCTCGGTGCCGGTGATGAAGGCGGCATCGGCGGAACACAGATAGACAATCGTGCCGGCCACTTCATCGGCGGTTCCCATGCGTCCCAGGGGAATGCGCGGCACCAGGTCCTGGTAGTCCTCCGACACCATCGCCGTCTCGATCTCGCCGGGCGACACGGCGTTCACCCGGACCTCGAGATGGGCGAATTCCGCGGCCATTTCCCGGGTCAACGCCGACAGCGCCGCCTTGGAACACGAGTAGGCGCTGCCCGCGAACGGGTGAATGCGATGACCGGCGATCGACGTGACATTGACGACGGTGCCCTTGCCCCGGTGCAGAGCTGCGGCGAACCCCCGGGCAAGGATGAGTGGGGCGAAGAAGTTGAGGTCGAAGACTTCGCGCCAGTGGTCGAGGCTGCCGTTGAGGGTGCCGAGGCGTTCGGCAAAGCTGGTCTTCGGAGAGACCCCCGCATTGTTGATGAGGGCGTGAACCGGCCCGTCCCCGATGATGTGGCTGGCGCGGGTGATGAAGGACTCGAGACTCTTCTCATCCGAGAGATCGGCCGGAAAATGGTGATGTGGCGAATCCGCCACACGCCGGTCTTCCGGAATGTCGTCGCGTGAGCAGCTCAGGACGCGCCAGCCTTCCTCGTAGAACCGGATGACTGTCCGGTGCCCGATGCCGCGGCTGGCCCCGGTGACGATCACGGTCTTCACGACGCGACCTCAGTGTGTGAACAGCACCGGCAGATCTGCATGATTGAGGATGAACCGCGTGGCGCCGCCGAGAATGAGTTGCCTCAGCTTGCCCTGGCTGAAGGCGCCCATGACCACGAACCTGGCGTCCTCGCTGCGGGCGATGTCGAGCAGGGTGTGGCCGATGTTGGTCCAGTTCGTCGGCAGGTTATGGACGTGGCACCTGATGTCATGGTGAGCGAGGTACTCTGTCAGGGCGTCAGGGCCCGGGCCCCGCATGGAGCTTTCCTCGGGCGCCATGATGGTGACTTCCTCGGCCTCGGTGAGCAGCGGCATGGCCCTGTGCACGGCGCGCGCGGCCTCCGCACTGCCATTCCATGCAATGGCCGCATTGCCCTTGAGGTCGCTGACATGGCCAGGCGGCACCAGAAGCAGGCCGCTTCCCGACTCCATGAGCACGGATTCGGCGACGACCTCCTCCTTGGCATCGCCATGGGACGTCGGGCGGGGAGCAATCACCAGGTCCGACAGCCGTCCCCGTTCCGCGATGACCTCGTCCTCGCGCCCTTCCTGCTGAACGAACGTTATGGAAAGCCCATGCCGGGGGGCCCGCGTGGAAATCGCGATACCGTGCCTCTTCGCGAGGTCCTTCAGAGCTGCCGAAGCGAAGCCGGCCCTCTGCTCGACGTCCTGTTCGGCGGTCGAGACGATTTCCTCGATGACAGCGCCGGTCATGCCTTCGGTCATGAAGGCGACCGCATCACGCGGATTGCGTCGAACGTTGACGACCTCGACGTGGGCATCGAATCGCCCCGCCACAAGGAGTGCCGTCTCGACGGCGCCAAGGCCGTCCTCGGTGCCGGTCGCCGCAACCAGGATCTTCGATATCGACATGATGTCCCTCCGGATCCTCCCCGTGCCAGTGTAGAGCGGAAGGGCCCGACCTTCCACGCCGCAAGCGATCAGGGGAATAGCCGTGCCACCTGCCAGTCGCCGTCATCGGCGGTCCGCGTGTACTGGGTGCGCTCGTGCAGGCGGAAGGGCTTGGCCTGCCAGAACTCGATGAGCTGGGGCACGACGCGAAACCCTGACCAGTGATCGGGGCGGGGAATGTGACCGACATGGAACCTCACCGCCATGCGCGCGACGTTCTTCTCCAGATCACGCACGCCTTTCATGGGGCGCGACTGGTCGCTGGCCCAGGCGCCGATCTGGCTGTCTCTCGGCCTGCTGGCGAAGTAGGCATCCGCTTCCTCGTTGCTCACCATCTCGACCCTGCCCTGGATTCTGACCTGGCGCTCGAGGGGCATCCAGTGAAAGCACAGCGCCGCCTTCGGGTTGGCCACAAGTTCGCCACCCTTGCGGCTTTCCAGGTTGGTATAGAAGACAAACCCGTCCGGTCCGTGGCTCTTCAGCAGCACCATGCGCACGGAGGGCTGACCGGCGGCATCGGCGGTCGCCAGCGCCATTGCGGCGGGCTCCCGCAGGCCGCATTGACGGGCCGCGTCATACCAGCGCGCGAAGATCGAGAAGGGGCATTCGGTGTCGTTCATGATCCAGAGAATTGCTGTTTGCTCTTCACCTCGGGCGACAAATCACCCAAGATGGTCCGGTATCCGCCACGGGATGGCAACCGATGTCCCATTTGGTTCAATCATCACCAGGAAAAATGACATGATTGCAGTCAGGATCGCGGTGATCTTGCTCGCCGCCACTCTCGCCCTGCCGGCGTGTTCCCGGACGGCGGGAGACAAGGAAACCGCCGGAACAATTCTTGGAGGAATTGGCGGAGCGGTGCTCGGCTCCGAGGTGGGTGGCGGCAGCGGCCGGATCATCGCAACGGCGGTGGGTGGTGTCATTGGTGCCTGGCTCGGCTCCGAGATCGGCGCATCGCTCGACAGGGCCGATCAGGCCTATGCGGCACAGGCCCAGCAGCAGGCGCACGAAGCGCCCGTCGGCAGCCGGGTGACATGGAACAACCCGGAGTCGGGCAATCACGGCACCGTCACGGCGCAGCGCGACGGCCAGGATCAGAACGGCAACTACTGCAGGGAGTATCAGACCACTGTGACCATCGGCGGCGAAACTCATCAGGCCTATGGCACGGCCTGCCGCCAGCCGGACGGCACATGGGTCATCGTGGAAACCTGAACGGTCCTGCCTGGCCCCAACGCATCCTCCAGGACCATGAGTTCGTGGCCGGGGCACCGGGTAATGTGTAGGATCGCTGTCCTGTCGTCACAGAGCCCGGGTGTGCCATGACCAACGTCGGTCCGCTCCTCGCAGGAAAGCGTGGCCTCATCATGGGTGTGGCCAATGACCGTTCGATCGCCTGGGGAATCTCCCGTACCCTCGCATCCGCCGGCGCGGAAATCGGATTCACCTATCAGGGCGACCTTTTTGCCAAACGCGTCAAGCCCCTGGCGGAGGCGGTCGGCGCAACCCTTGTCATCGACTGCGACGTCACGGACGATGCCAGCGTCGACAGTGCCTTCGAGAGCGTTGCCTCAACCTGGGGCTCCATGGACTTTCTGGTGCACGCCATCGCCTTCTCGGATCGCGAACAGCTCAAGGGGCGGTATGCGGACACGACGCGCGACAACTTCCTGCATACGATGGACGTGTCCTGCTACAGTTTCACTTCCGTTGCCCGGCGCAGTGCCGATCTGATGCCCCATGGCGGCAGCCTCGTGACCCTCACCTACTATGGCGCCGAGCGCTGGATGCCCCACTACAATGTCATGGGTGTCGCCAAGGCGGCCCTCGAATCAAGTGTGCGCTACCTTGCTGCCGACTTCGGCGAACAGGCCGTGCGTGTGAATGCCATTTCCGCCGGACCCATCAAGACCCTCGCCGCTTCCGGAATCGGAGACTTCCACTACATTCTCAAGTGGAACGAACTCAATGCGCCGCTCGGCCGGAACATCAGCATCGACGAGGTCGGGCAGGCTGCTCTCTATCTCGTCAGCGATCTTTCCACGGCGGTCACCGGCGAGATTCATCATGTCGACTGCGGCTACCACGTCGTCGGCATGAAGAACCCGAAGGCGCCGGACATCTCCGTCGTTCGCTGATCCATGGCGTCGAACAGCTTCGGACAGGTCTTCAGGGTGACCACCTGGGGCGAAAGTCACGGGCCCCGCATCGGTTGCGTGGTCGATGGCGTGCCACCACGGATTCCCATCAGCGAGGACGAGATCCAGCACTGGATGGATCGCCGCCGGCCCGGGACATCGCGGTACACGACCCAGCGCCGCGAACCGGACCGGGTGTCGATCGTCTCGGGCTGGTTCAAGGGCATGACCACCGGCACCCCCTTTGCCATGACAGTGGAGAACGTCGATCAGCGTTCCCGCGACTATGGCGACATCTCCCTGATCTGGCGCCCGGGCCATGCCGATTACACCTATGACGTGAAGTATGGCATCCGCGACTGGCGAGGCAGCGGCAGGGCGAGTGCCCGGGAGACCGCGATGCGCGTGGCTGCGGGCGCCGTCGCCCGCAAGGTCCTGGGAGAAGCGGTCGTCATCAGGGGAGCGGTGGTCCAGATCGGCCCCCTCGCCATCGACAGGTCGGCCTGGGACTGGGAGGAAACCGGCCGCAATCCCTTCTGGTGTCCCGACAGCGCCATGGCGTCACGCTGGGCCGACCACATCGACGGGGTCCGCAAGGAAGGGTCGTCGGCGGGGGCCATTATCGAAATTCGTGCCTCGGGCGTGCCGGCAGGCCTGGGAAGTCCGGTCTATGGCAAGCTCGACAGCGACCTTGCCGCGGCCATGATGTCCATCAACGCCGTCAAGGGTGTCGAGATCGGAGATGGATTCGCCCTGGCCTCCATGCCGGGAACGACGGCAGCCGACGAGATGCGCTCTGGTGAGAACGGTCCACAATTCCTGTCAAACCGGACCGGGGGCATTCTCGGGGGCATTTCCACCGGCGAGGAGCTGATCGTGCGCTTCGCCGTCAAGCCGAC
>JAJEBJ010000404.1 GCA_022822575.1 Alphaproteobacteria bacterium
GAATGCACATCACTCAGGATGCCAGCCAGAAACAACAAGCAGATGACAACAGGTATTGATGCCCTGACATTCCACGTTCCGATCATCATCCTGCGCCTCCTGTCTGCCAGCATAAGCTTACCCGCATGTTTGCCGGACTGTGAAGCGTCGACGGGGATAACCCGGCCCTGACTGGCGCTGAACGAGACATCGACCGAACCCGCGCCTGTAACGAGATTGGCAACATTCATGAAATCGATCGGCGGCGTCATGTGTCGTGTTCACGGACTACTGATTGCACACGCCTGACGACGTCCGGGGTGCCTGCCGGACGGAACCGCTGCATGATGAGAGATCCAACTGTCGATTGATCCTGGAAGAAGGAAATGAGTCCGATGATGTTTCAGCGAGTGTTTGTCGCCGCCATGGCAGGAGTGGTGCTGGTTCTCAGTGGGTGTGGGGGCGGTGGGAACAACGAAGCCGCGCCGCTTCCGCCGGTCGAAATTCCCACGCTTACGCCCGAGGCCCAACCGTTCCGGACGGCGACGTCCTTCGTCGAAGGTGTGTTCAGTGTCGACGTGCAGCTTCCTGACGGAGGGACCCGCACCCTCAACACCATCCGGGATTTCGACGCATCGTGGGGACGATTTCTCCCGCGTCCCCTCCAGCCCGATCATTCGAGCCGTGAATGGCTGCTGGCAAACAACCACTACGACGGTCTGGTGTTTCTCTACGCCGTCGTCGATTGGAACAATGTTGACCCGACCGATTACCTCGCGGCGGGATGGTGGCTGATCTACCCGCCGGATGTCCCCTTTGATGAGATCGAAGCCGCCGCGCGGGGGGTCTTCCTCGATGGCCCGGAACTCGCTCCGGGCTACCCGCCCGACCTCCCCGTCGCGGGCACAGCCACCTACATCGGCGCGATGGGTGGCCTCTACACGTACAACTATGGGCGGGCGTGGGGAGAGTTGGCCGGGTCCGACGAGGTCGCGGAGTTTACGGGGTCGCTCTCGTTGACCGCCGACTTTGGCCAGAGCCGCCTTACCGGTTGTCTCGGCTGTCTGAAACCGATCGAAACCGCGCCCGGTCGCCACCTCCATCCGGCCGTACCGTGGTGGGTGGACGATCCCGTGGCGTTGCCGGCCGATTACGAAGTGCGATTCGAAGCTCCGTTTGGTGCAAGAGGGGCCTTCGAGGACACCGCCATCACCGTGGCGCATCCCGACCGCGCCATTGTGAACAGCGCCGGGACGTGGCAGGGGCAGTTCTCGAACGTGCCGGACGAGAATGGCAACCCCCGGCGTGTGGTCGGCTCGGCCGATGTGCTGTTCGCTGAGAACGATGGCTCGCATGGACGCTTTACGGGCATTTTCGACGCGTTGACACCCGCGACCATAGCGCCACCCGAGCCCTAGCCTGGCGGGGTTTGTCATCCTTCTTCCTGCCCGGATGTGGACATCGCAGGCCATGGAGGAGGCACTCGCGCTGCTCTTCGACATGGCGCCGGCAGAAGAAGTCGACCGGTACCATGGCGGCGACGTCCATGTGACCCGTCGCTGGCTGAACTGCGTGTCTTCTCAGGACGCGACGTCTGCGACATTCTCGCGGCTGTGTCGACGTGCGAGTTCTATCGCAATGCAGAGGTCCGATGCCGGCGGCACGGTCCCGGTGCACGGGTCATCGGGAGTTGCGCACGGGTACGCTCCTTGAAGTCAGGCCTGTCATGCTCGGCATGTGAGGAATGGTCGTGTGCGCCCTGAGGCAAGTCTCTGTATGCCGTGTTTGATCACAAGGGAGCGAACCGGTGAGGTTGGGGATGCAGCATCCGGCATCAGCCCCGCACGTGCGGAATCGGGAGAGGTCACAGGTCAGCAAGGCAGAGTTCCCTTCAGCACAAGCGCCAACCCGGCACCCGGATTCTGATAGGTGATGGCCTCTGTTTTGAACCGTTGTCTGGGACGAGGGATTGCACCATGATTGCGCACCTGTTCCAGTGTCCCGAAGGAAAGGTTGGATTAGCGATGCATGCTCGACTTCTGGCCATGGTTGGCGCCTTCATCCTTGTTGCCGGATGCGTCACCAATGAGGATGGCAGCACGGCCAACATCTTCAGCGACCTTGGGACCATCATGTCGGGCGGTGAGGTGTCGGACGAGCAGGGGGCCCTGCGCGATCAGGCCGACTCCTACAACGACTATGCCGAGGCCCGGGTTGCTTCTGCTGTGGCCGGCGCCATTATCGGTGGCATCATCGGCTATGCCGCCGGGGACGAGGAGGGGGCGCTGCTCGGCGCCGCTGCTGGCGGGGTTGCCGGATACGTCGGCGGCTCCTACCTGACGCGTGATCATTCAGAGTTCCAGGCGTCCAGGGAATCACTGGACGAGGACATCACCGTTGCCGAGGAACTGACGAAAGAATCCCGCAAGAACATTGCCCTGGCGCAAGCCGCACTCGACTGGCAGAAACGGGACATAGACCGCCTCAACATGGAGTATGAGGCTGGTGCCCTCGACAGTCAGGAGTACGAGAGGGCGCTCCTGGAAATCGAAAGGGATCGCGGCAGCGTGCGTTCGATGATTGATGCCACGAGAGAGCGCATCGCGACTCTCAACCGGAGCATCTCCAAGTACAAGAGCGCAGGGTACGACACCTCCCGCCTTGATGCGGCGAAATCGGCACAACGCCAGCACATTGCCAGACTCGAAGCGATCGAGGACGCCATGGTCACGCTGATTGCCGGCGCGCCAGCCGGCGTCGAGAGACCGTCAGTGTGATGCACACTGGTCTGCTTCGCCACATTCTTGCCGTTCCGGTGACAGCCGCGTTCCTCTCCGCCTGCATGGCGACGTCCGGTGATCCGTGCGCCGATGCTGAACGGGACGTCAATCTCTTTTCGCTTCTCGACAACTCCCTGTCGGGAACCTACGACGCCTGCCTGGATGACCTGCGCGACGATCTTGCCAGGGCCCGCCTGCGTGCCAGGGTTCTTCAGGGCGAGGCCGATCGTCTCGAGGCGGAGGCCGAGGCGCTTGAAGGAGAACGCGCCGAGGCCGCCCGGCGCCTCGCCGGCCTCAATGCCAGGCAGGTTGATGCTCTCAGCCGTCTCGAGGAAGCGAGGGAAGGCCAGGCGGTCGATCATCTGGTTCTCGACGACGTTCTGAGACGCGAACAGGAACTGGCAAGCGAACTGGAGACGCTCAATCGGGATGGAGGGATCGATTCAGTCGAGGCCCAGCGTCTCGAACGCGAACAGACCGATCTCATGGAGCGCATTGACGCGCTCCTGGGTGACGGGTGATCCCCAGGTATTGTGATGCATCAGCCTCATTTCGGCAGCGACAACGCGTCCGGCATGGCGCCGGAGATCATCGAGGCCCTGGCCCGGTCGAGTGCCGGCGGAGTCGATTCTTATGGCGGTGACGGACTGACCCTTGCCCTCGAAGAGAAGTTTGGCGAGATCTTCGAAACCGACGTCTCCGTTGTGCCGGTGGGGACGGGGACCATCGCCAACGCCCTGTCGCTGGCGTTCCTCACACCTCCCTGGGGCGCCATATTCTGCTATGAGGGTGCCCACATCGTCGTCGACGAGGCGAATGCGCCGGAGTTCTTCACCGGTGGCGCCAAGCTGATCGGTCTCGAGGGCGATCACGGGCGCCTTCACCCGGACGTCCTGCGTCGCGGAGCGGCGCCGATGGATGCCGAAGACGTCCACCATCCCCGACCATCGGTGTTGTCCATCACCCAGGCGAGCGAGTGCGGCACACTCTATTCTCCGGATGAAATACGCGCCCTTGGCGACACGGCGCGCGGTCTGGGTCTTGCCGTTCACATGGATGGAGCCCGCTTTGCCAACGCGGTTGCCGCCCTCGATTGCCGGCCTGCCGACATGACCTGGCGGGCCGGTGTTGAGGTGCTCTCCTTCGGCGCCACCAAGAATGGCTGCATGGCGGCAGAGGCCATCGTTGTCTTCGGCGACAGGAGAAAGGACGTTCCCATCCTGCACCGCCACCACAAGAGGGCTGGTCAGCTCTTCTCGAAGATGCGCTTCGTATCGGCCCAGCTGGAAGCCTATCTCGAGTCTGGAAACTGGCTGGCATGGGCGCGCAACGCCAATACCCAGGCAAGCAGGCTGGCCGATGGCCTCAAGGAGATCGAGGGTGTCCGCCTTATCCACCCCGTTGACGTCAACGAGATATTCCTCGAGATGCCCCTAGCCGTTTTCGAGCGTCTCGAGAGGACCGGGTTCGGATTCTATCCCATTCAGCCCACCGGTAATGACACTGGCACCGTGCGTCTCGTCACGTCCTTCAACACCTCTTCCGACGACATCGACCGTCTCCTGACCGCCGCCACGACCGCCTGATCACACCAGAAGAGGCCGACGATACCTGATACCTGATGGCTGCGAGGTCGGCGGTGTGCGCGCATTCGTTTCCGGTGGAGTTGTCCGCGTCAATGGCCGTGTCGCCTGCACGGCAACCGGTTAGAGTCCGGGCAGAGATTGACGCCTCGC
>JAJEBJ010000208.1 GCA_022822575.1 Alphaproteobacteria bacterium
ACCCTGTCCAGGGCACGACCATGGACCAGGCTTCCACGCAGCGATGCCGGTAAATCCGCTCCTCGAGACTGAACGAGCGGATCAGCGTGTCAATGTCGACCGTCCGGGTTTCCTCGACAAGGCCGTCAAAGGTGATCGACCAGGGACGGCGCGGCAGGTCCGCGGCGCGTTGCCAGATCTGCTTGAAACTGCCGAATTCGTAGAAGTTGTTGTAGGTGAGATTCTCCTCTTCCACCGTCACCTCGCGCCCGGCATCGGCAAAGCCCGGATTGAGTGCAGCGGGATAAAGGTCGCTGGTGGGGTCTCCTGAAGCCTGCTCGCGAGCAAGCTCCACCACATCGGAGGCCGCAGGAGCGACGGCAGGCCATCCTGCCGCGAGCACCGGCCCGGCCGCAATCGCCTTCACAAGACGGCGGCGGTCAAGCCAATGACTCTCGGACGTCACCTCGTTCTCCGCGATTTCCCATCTGCGCGGACTCCTGATCAGCATACCTCACCCTCCATCGAGTGCCCCGATCCTACAGTCATGCAACGATTCAGGAAAGCGAGAGACCGCCCTCCTTGTTGCCCACAGGACCTCGATGCGCAACAACGTCACGACCGTCGCCAGCCGCAAGGCCATCCAAACGGCGGCCGGGCACGAAGGCCTCGGTAACAGCTCCTTCTGCGCGGCCAGGCATCAGGGGAAGGCACAAGCCTCGCGAAGGGGACATAACATTGTGCCTTGACGTCCGTTTTCCTTACTCCCGATCATCGGACACTAGCAAACATCGAAGTGGTCCTGGGGGACGGACCCGATCACGGTGGCGCAATGTCCGGACCCTGTGCGGGACCGTTTCGCCCGTCCGGGGCGCCGTTGGTCGACGTCTGGCATGCCTGCGAACATCTCCGCGAGGCCTGAAACCATGCCGCCGTCCCAGCCGGTTCGAGACCCATCGCCCTATTCTGGCCACAATTCGCGCGGCAAGTCCGAGGTGATAGAGACGCTGTGCGACCTTCGCGACAAGGCAGGGAGGAACCGGGCTGCCAGAGAACGCGACCTGAGCGATCAAGGTGCCGTCCATGACAACAACTGCGCCGGCAAGCTTGCCGCGTGAACCGGATCGGACAGGGCGCCCACATCGCCATGCCAGGCTATCGCCTGCGGATACGCGCCCCGGACTACGTCGCGGTGCGAACCGGGAGCCGCGCTGCTTCAGTCCGGCTGACGGCCTGATCGACCGGGTAGAACTGTTCGCAGTAGCGCCGGAACTTGCCGATCGGGCCATCCGAGCGACAGAGCCGCGGGTGCGGCAGATAGCTTTTCCGGATCCAGAGGACAACGTCCTGCAAAACGTCCTGTTTCTGAGCCGCCATGATGACCTTGCCCATGACCCGGGTGCGCATGCGCGGGGGAAGAAAGCGCAATCCGACGATGGGTCGCTTGGGCCGGGTCAGCCGCCGCAGCTGGCTGACCAGCGTCAAGTCGACGACCTCGCCATCGATCGGTGTCACGAGCACCCACAGACGGGTCTTCATGTCGATGGACCGTTCGCGGACCTCGACAAGCGAGTAACCGAGCCCATGAACATGGGTCACGGCAGAGACATCGTACTTGAAGCATCTTATCCCTGCGACGGTCTGGGTCCGCTTGAAGTCGAAGCAACTCTTGAGCCAGGCGCCCTCGACCGTTACCGGGCCGACCGCGCTCACGTTGTCGTACCCGTGCAGGTATCGCAGATGCCCGAGATCGACGGAGTTCTCACTTGTTTCCTGGGGATGTCCCTTGAACCGGACGCTCCAGAATTCCATGTCGCTCCAGCCGGTTTCCGCTTGCGGCGCGGGGAGTTCCCATTGCGGCGGGCGCCCGACCTCACTGCGCCAGGCGAAGATGAGACCCAGAATTTCACGTACTTCGAACACCCTCAGCCTGGCGGACCTTGGCGCCGGCGCATGGGGCGTCGCGATGCACTGACCAGTAGTGTCGTATTCGAACCCGTGAAAGGGGCAAACGAGACGACCGTTGCGCACCTGGCCTCCGGCTTCCGGCCCCAGATCCGAGCCCAGATGCGGGCACACCGCTTCTGCCACACAGACTTCCCCATCATCGTCGCACCAGACAACAAGCGGTTCGCCAAGCCAGGTTTTCCGAAGCAGCTTTCCCTTCTCTATCGTCTTGCGGCTGGCGACAAAGTACCAGCCGTCCGGAAACGGAAAAAGCGAAGCGGCACGGCCTGGCTCATTCGGATTTGACTGCATGCGAAACGGACTTCCCGGGCCCGGTGGCTGCTGATTCTTGCACCCCAATCAATCGACTCGTCGGCAGAGGGAACCAGTCGCTGTTTACGGCATCGGGCGGAACATGGCAACGGACGGGTCCCTCATGATCCACTCGCAAGCCCGTGTGAAATGCGCGAACGACCGCCAGGGGCACAGGCGTCCATGAACCAGTTCATTGAGGTTGCCGAAGACTGTTGAAGACCGATCTCGATGCCGTAGTGAGCGGCACGCAATCATGTCGGGTGACGTGCGAGACCTTGACAGGGCGGGGCCTTGCTCTTGTCGGCCCGTGCAGTCAGAATCGTCGCATGACAGCACTGTGCTTCAACCGGACGCTGGATTCGATCTCCAGTCCCTGCAGGACCACAAGGGACATCTGGAACGCAGGGTCTGCGCACCCCTTGGCCTCGGACACCAGTGGGTAGAACCCCGGATGGCGGCTAACCTTCTGCTCTTCGCCCGCCACGCAGCACTGGAGATGGTGCCCGCAAGCTCCAGACCGGGCATCCATCCCAATCCGACGGCGGCGACCAACAGGAAGACGAAGTTCCGGGCCGCGGAACCCGGCCCGCCGTGACTCTTGCGTCCTCCATATCGTTCATCATCGCTCGCCGGTGGCTGACCATTGCACTCTCCCTGCTCGTCATGCTGGCCTTTGCGGCCGGTGGTCAATACATCACCGCTGTGGACGTGGACGTTCGGAACCACTTCGGCAAGGACGATCCGCACATTGTCGCACTTGAGCAGCTCGAAGCCACGTACGCCCTTTCCGACGCCGCACTCGTTGCCGTAGCGCCACACCATGGCACCGTCTTCACGCGGGAGACGCTCGTCGCCATTGAAGACCTGACGGAGCAACTCTGGCAGACGCCCTATGTCACCCGCGTCGATTCGCTCTCGAACCACTCGCACAGCGAAGGCTTCGAGGACGAACTGGTCGTCGGCTCGCTGATCGATGATGCCGGGTCCCTCAGCGACGAGGACATCGAGCGGATCAGGAGAATTGCGCTTGGCACCGAGGAAATTGCCGGGCGACTTGTCTCGCGTGACGGTCGCGTGGCCGGACTGGTGGTCAGCGTTGCCTTGCCTGAAAATCGGGAACTCGGCAAGCTGGAAGTGACCGATTTCCTCCATGGTGTCGCCACGGAGGCTCGCGAGCAACACGCGACAATCGACTACCACCTGACCGGCGAACTCGTCCTCAATCGTGCCATGCGTGACGCGATTGACGACGACATGGCCGTTCTCGCTCCCATCGCGCTCGGGACGATGCTGCTCGTCGCCATCGTCCTGTTGCGCTCGCTGTGGGGAACGGTTGCCATCGTCCTGATGCTGGTTGCCGTCATCCTGTCGGCGCTGGGCTTCACCGGCTGGACCGGCATGAGGCTCTACGGTGAGAGCGGTGCGGCGCTGTTCGTGCTGATGGCGGTCACCGTCGCACATTCCGTGCACATCATTGAGGGAATGATGGCCGGATTGCGCCAGGGAATGGACCGCAAGCAGGCGGCCATTCATTCTCTGGAAATCAACATGTGGCCTGTCTTTCTCACGTCACTCACGACCGCAATCGGATTCCTCAGCCTGAATTTCGCCGACATGCCGCCGTTCAAGGTCATGGGCAACATGGTGGCGTTCGGCGCGTTGTGCGCCTTCGTCTATTCTGCGACCCTTCTGCCCGCGTTCCTGTCGATTGTGCCTCTTGGCGTCCGGCCCCTGCGGCCGGGGGCCACGGATTTCTTCGATCGCCTGGGGCGGTTCGTCGTGTCCCGGCGCGTGATCCTGCCATGGACCTTCGGTATCCTGATCGTGATTCTCATTGCCGGTGTCTCGCGCATTGAACTCAGGGAGAACTGGCTGGAACTCCTCGATGAAAGTTACGAGTTCCGGCGGTCCACGGACTTCATCAGCGAGAATTTCACGGGCGTCGAATCCTACGAATACTCGCTCGACTCCGGCCGGGAAGGCGGCGTCACGGATGTGGAATTCCTGCACCAGGTCGATGCGTTCTCGCAGTGGTACCGGACCCAACCGGAGGTCGCCCACGTCTTTGCCATTTCCGACGTCATGAAACGCCTCAACAAGAATCTGCATGGCGATGACCCGGAAGCCTATGTTCTTCCGAACAGCTCGGATCTGGCGGCACAGTATCTGCTGCTCTACGAATTCTCTCTTCCGGTCGGTCGCGATCTGAACAATCTCATCAACGTCAATCGGTCGACGACGCGCGCCACGGTCGTGCTGAAGAGCCTCTCGACCGATGAGAAGATTGCTCTTGACGATCGTGCTCAAGCCTGGTTCCGAAACAATGCACCCGGTCTGGAGACCGGGGCCAGCGGGGTTTCGGTTGTCGGGGCGAACTCGATACAGCGGAACATAGAAGGGATGCTGCTCGGCACGGCCGTGGCGATGGCAATCGTCTCCCTGCTGCTGCTCTTCGTCTTCAGGAGCGCGCGCCTCGGCCTCATCAGCCTGATACCCAATTTCATTCCCGCCATCATGGCGATGGGCCTGTGGGGATACGTGGTCGGAGAGGTCGGAGTCGCGGCGTCGGTGGTCACTGCCATCGCGTTCGGCATTGTCGTGGACGACACGATTCACTTCATGACCAAGTACGTCAGAGCGAGAAAGAAC
>JAJEBJ010000074.1 GCA_022822575.1 Alphaproteobacteria bacterium
GGCGTCTTCATCGGCGCATCCACCCGGATCGTTCATCGCGAAACGGGAGATGTCGTCACCGGACGCGTGCCTGCCGGTTCGGTGGTGGTGCCGGGCTCCCTGCCGCCAAAGGTCCCGGGCGGCCCCTCGCTCTACTGTGCCGTCATCATCAAGCAGGTCGATGACAGGACACGCGCCAAGACGTCCATCAACGAACTCCTGAGAGACTGACCGCTCCTCACGAGTTCGTGAAGTCCGGCTGGCGCTTCTCGATGAAAACGGCACTGTCCGGCGATGGCATGCGCCACCTCGAGAGCCTGGTCGATGAACCGGTCACCAGCCCCGCCCGTTCGGCTTCCACGGCATCCATCATGCGCCCGGTCACGATGAGATCGATGGCCCAGGCCTCGCCGATCGCACGGGCAAGTCACCGCGTGCCGCCCGTGCCCGCAATGGAGCCGAGCTTGAGCGAACCGTGCGCTGTCGGCGACGGCGATGTGTTATGAGACCCTGGATCACTCCCTGACCAGCGCCCGGACATGCCGGATGACGGCCGAAAAGTCGAGGTGGCCGCGGCCCGACGCCACCATGGTCTCATAGACGGCGGCTGCCTTCGCTCCCATCGGGGTGGCGACATCCACCGAAGCGGCCGCCCGCTGGCTCAACCCCAGGTCCTTCGACATGAGGGCGGCTGCGAATCCCGGCACATAGTCGTGATCGGCCGGGCTTTCGGGTCCGACACCCGGAAGGGGACAGTAGTCGTTCATCGACCAGCACGATCCCGATGAGGTCGAGACGACGTCGAACACCCGCGCGGGGTCGATTTCGAGTTTCTCGGCAAGGACGAGCGCCTCGCATACGCCGATCATTGAGACTCCGAGAATCATGTTGTTGCAGATCTTGACGGCCTGGCCGCATCCCGGACCGCCGCAGTGGACGATCGTGCGGCCCATGATGTCGAGCAGCGGGCGGACAGCCTCGCAGGCGGGCGGGTCACTGCCGACCATGAAGGTGAGGGTTCCCGCCTCGGCGCCGGCAATGCCTCCGGAGACCGGCGCATCGACCGACGGCAGGTTTCGCTCCGCCGCCATGTCATGGGCCTGCCGTGCCGACGCGATGTCGACCGTCGAACAGTCCATCAGGATCGTGTTCGCACGCACGTCCGCCACGATCGAGCGGTAGACTTCCAGGAGGGCGGCGCCGTCCGGAAGCATGGTGATCACGACCTCACGGTCTGCGGCCGCCGCGGTCGCGCTGTCAGCGATGGCGAGACCTTTCGCACGGGCTGCCGCGCAGGCTCCCTCCGCCACGTCGTGGCCGGTGACGTCGAGCCCCGCTGCCACCAGATTGCCTGCCATGGGGCCCCCCATGTTGCCGAGGCCGATGAATCCGACTGTCGTCATCCTTCCATTCCTCCTTTCAGGACAGGCTCCCCCTCTGCGAGGTGCGCGAACGGGACACCGTCGCCGGCGGGCGAGATTTCCCCGAGACGGGCATGCCGCCAGAGTGGATGGCGACCCCTGTCGATGATCGCAGCGTGGATGCCCTCGGGGAAGTCGTTCCGCTGCGTTGCCCGCCAGGTGAAGCGGAATTCCATGTCAAGGAAGACTTCGAGATCTGCCAGCGGCTTGCCCGGTGCATGGACGCGAGTACAGATCTCATCAGCCGGGGGGGCGAGGCCTGCCTGCACCTGGCCAGAGAAGTGCGAATCGCACTTGACGTAGCTTGGTGTGCGGTGACAAGGCCCGGTGGCCCACGGCACTGACACCCTCTCGGCCGATCAGGGGTTCCGTCTGCGTCCCGCGAAACTGATGCGGGTGAGTGCGAACAGGACGAGGGCGGCAACGACAATCGAGGGACCTGTCGGTGTATCCAGTTGTGCCGATGAAAACAGTCCCCCGAACACCGCGGCTACACCGACGATTGCCGCCAGCCCCGCCATGATCTCGGGGGTCGGGGACAGGCGCCGGGCCGTGGCGGCAGGGATGATCAGCAACGCGACGATCAACAGGACGCCGACGATCTCGATGGCGGCGGCAATCACCGCTGCCAGCAGCATGCCGAACACCAGGCGTGCCCGTTCCGGGTGCAATCCGGCGACTGCCGCCAGGTCGACATTCACGGTTGCCGCCAGCAACGCTCGCCAGATCCACCACAGGAGGCCCAGCGCTACCGCACCGCCGATCCAGATCAATGCGATGTCATCGCGCGAGACGGCGAGAATGTCGCCGAACAGCAGGCCGTGCAGGTCGAGGCGCATGGGTGGAAGAAAGGAGAGGACGACGAGGCCGAGAGCGAGACCGCTGTGGGAGAGGATACCAAGCAGTGTGTCCACGGGCATCCTGTCAAGCCGTTCGAGGTAGAACATGATCACGACGACCAGTGAGGCCATGGCGAAGACGCCAATTGCCAGGTGGGCGTCCATGAGAATGGCGAGAGCCACGCCGAGCAGGGCAGAGTGGGCGATGGTTTCGCCAAAGTAGGCGAGGCGGCGCCACACGATGAAACACCCCATGGGTCCAGTGACAAGTGCCAGCCCCATACCGGCAATGAGCGCGCGTGCGAAGAAGTCATCCAGCATGGTTCATCCTTCCCCGACGCCGTCGCTGGTGGAGGTCTCGTGTTCATGGGGCACCAGGACGACCACGTCGTCTCCTGATCCCATGGTCTGCCGGAGGTCGTGGGAGATCATGATGACACCGCATCCGAATTCGTGGCGGATGGCATCGATCAGGTCATCGAAGACATCCGCTCCGGCAACGTCGACGCCCTGGCCTGGCTCGTCGAGAACCAGGAGCTCCGGTTGGTGAATCAGGGAGCGCGCCAGCAGCATCCGCTGGAATTCGCCACCCGACAGATTGGCCACCGGAGGATCGCCGAGCCGTTCCAGGCCGACGGCGGCCAGTGCGGCGTTGATGTCGCGCGCCGCAAATCGACCGGTGAGCGTCATCATGCGGCGCAGGGTCAGCGGCAGTGTCGGGTCCACCACCAGTCGTTGCGGGACATAGCCGACTTCCAGTCCCGCGGCACGATTGATGCTGCCCTCGTCGATGGAGACCAGGCCGAGGAGAGCCTTCACGCAGGTTGTCTTGCCGGCACCGTTGGCACCGATCACGAAGACAAGCTCACCGCGCGAGACTGTCAGGTTGACGTGCCGGAAAATCCATCGGTTACCGCGTTTGACGCCCATATCGACGGCTTCGACAAGGTACCCGGATCTGTCGGATGGCGGAGTTCGGAACATGGCCGCCAATTCAAGGCACATGGTCACGATCCGCGCAAGGAGATTGGCCCGACAACCGGACGCCAGGGGCTGTTGACGCATCTGATACTGTATCGTGAGCTTTGCTGATTCGAGGAGAAACGGGTGATGACCTTCAGGCGGCTTCCCCTGTTGCTTGCTACCACGTTCCTGTTGTTCAACAGTCCGGTATCGGCCGAATCAGGGCCTCGAGTCGTCACCTCCATCAAGCCGGTGCACTCCCTCGCAAGCGCCATCATGGCTGGAGTTGGCGAGCCCTTTCTGGTCATACGCGGATCCTCCCCCCACGCCTTCACAATCCGTCCATCGGCCGCGGCGGCACTTCAGGAGGCGGATGTCATCTTTCTCATCGACGACGGGCTCGAAACGCCACTCGTCGGACCGATCGAGTCGCTTGCCGGCAAGGCGCGTGTGGTTCGGCTGGCAGAGGCCCCTGGCTTGGTCCTCAAGACTCTCCGCTCGGGAGGCGCTTTCGAGGAGGATACGCACCATCACCATTCCGGTCACGACGACGGGGATGACCATGACGACCATGCGCATGCCGCCGGTCACGACGACGACCACGCCGACGAGGAGGAACATGCGGGTCACGATGATCACGCCGACGAGGATGACCATGCCGGCCACGACGACGGTGTGATCGACCTGCACGTCTGGCTTGACCCGGTGAACACCCAGGCGATGGCCCGCGAAATGGCGGCTGTGCTGGCGGAAACCGATCCCGCCAATGCCG
>JAJEBJ010000434.1 GCA_022822575.1 Alphaproteobacteria bacterium
CTATCCGCCATGATGTTCACCAGAGAGGCGTACCGGACGGTGACGAGGCGGCGAACGATAGCGGCCGTGAGGGGATTGGCCCTGTAGGCGACGACATGTGGAATGCCAAGCGACGCAAGCTCCAGCGCCACCGTTCCCGACACGGCGATCGCTGCATCGGCGCCCGCCATAGCCCGAAGGCGTCCGTCGCTCGGGCGTTCCACGATCTCGACCGAACAGGACCAGGAACGCGTACCACGGTGAACCTCGTCAACGACATTGGCAACGGTCGGTATCACCAGCCCGGCATCCGGGATATCCCGGGCCAGATGTTCTGCCACCTCGCGGAAAATGGGCAGATGGCGCCTGATCTCCCCCTTTCGGCTGCCGGGAAGAAGAACGATGCGAGGTCCGTCGTCTCTGATGGGGGATGGGTGTTCGTGCTTCCTGTCTGCCAAGGGATGACCGACATAGATTGCGTCAACGCCGGATCCTTCCCAACAGGATACTTCGAAGGGAAACAGCAAGAGTAATCTGTCGACGACAGACGACACCTTCCTGATTCTCGATGGTCGCCAGGCCCAGACCGTGGGTCCGACATAATGAACCACAGGAAA
Source organism: Alphaproteobacteria bacterium (assembly GCA_022822575.1). Taxonomy (GTDB): domain Bacteria; phylum Pseudomonadota; class Alphaproteobacteria; order SP197; family SP197; genus SP197. Next base: position 597 of record JAJEBJ010000434.1, read on the forward strand.
GGGAGCCGGGTGGATACGCTCGGCCAGACGTCGGGAGAAAGCCTGGGAATCGATGGTGACGAGAACATTGGGACGCGTTGTGCGCAGGTGGCGTGAAGTCTGTGCGAGACGCCTCAGTATCCTGGCAAGACCTGGAATCACCTCGACCAGTCCCATGACCGAAAGCTCCGACATGGGATAGATCGAATTGAGGCCCTCCTCCTCCATTTCCGGGCCGCCGACTCCGGCAAACTCGATGGCACCTCCGGTCTCTCTGACGAGAGCGCGCATGAGTTCGGCGCCCAGTGCATCCCCGGAGGGCTCACCGGCCACAAGATAGACCATTGGTCCTGTCATGTCCGGAAATCTTGGCGTGACAGTGAGGTGACGAAGAGACTGTGACGGTTGGCGGCAGCGATGGTGTTCGAGAGATCGACGATGAGCGACTTGCCAGCTTCGACGGCAATGCCGCTGAATCCCGCATTCACACAGGAAGCCACGGTCCCCGGACCGGTGACCGGCTGGTCGGTGCGCAACTCCTGACCGATCTTGGAGAACTTGACAAGCACCGGTCCCGCTCCTGGCCGGGCGAGCTCCCCTGCACGTTTGATAAGGGCGTCCGTTCCCTCGACGGCCTCGATACCGAGAATGACACCGTTCTGCACTGCGACCGCCTGACCGACGTCGACGGGGTCAAGGGCGTCGAGGACAGCCTTGCCGCGCCGGATGTCCGTCGTTTCCCTGGCGTCGGGAGCCCGGTCGCTGAGAACACCAGGCGGTGCGGCGACATTCTCGAGAATGTCGGGGATACCGATGACCCGAAATCCCTCTTCCATCTCGAGAAATCGCACGATCTCAGACAGCAGGCCATCGTCGCCTCTGGAGAACACGCCGGTCGCAAGAAGGCGTGCTGCACGCCGGTCCGGAACAAGTTCGCCCAACGTTGGCCTCGTGACGGGTCCGGCGAGAACGATCTCTTCCACACCCTCACGGCGCAGATGTTCGAGCGCCTTGCCAACGGCGCCCATGCGGACCCAGGCATGGTTGAACATCCCGACGATTTCCGGTTCTGCCTGCCCCTCAAGGGCGATGATGAAGACTTCCCTGCCCCCCTCGATGGCGCTCCGGGCAAGCAGGCCCGGCAGGGCGGTGCCGCCGGCAACAATGCCGAGCTTAGGCGGCATGCCCGTCGCGGGGCTGGCAGAGACCCCGGGAACTCCTTGTGCGCATGAAGCGCAGGATCAGGTCAATAGGTTGACAGCCCTCAAACTCATCCTCCACATCCGTCATGCGTTCCCCGAGGGTGCCCTCGTCGGCGAACAGCATCCGGTAGGCCCGGCGCAGCTTGTTGATATCGTCCTTGTCGAAGCCGTGACGATCGAGACCGACAAGATTGAGGCCACGCAGACTAGCCCGATCACCAGTGACGGTACCGAACGGAATCACGTCCTGTTCGACTCCGGACATTCCACCGACCATGGCATAGCGACCGATGCGCACGAACTGGTGTACGGCCGACAGGCCACCCAGGATGGCATGATCGTCCACAGTGACATGGCCGCCCAGTGTGGCGTTGTTGACCATGATGACCCTGTCGGCAATTCGGCAGTCATGGGCGACGTGAACCCCGACCATGAAGAGGCAGTGGTTGCCGACCTCCGTCACCATGCCGCCTCCCGATGTGCCGGGACTCATGGTGACATGCTCACGTATCGTGTTGCCTTCTCCGATCACCAGCCTGGAGGGTTCGGAGCGATACTTCAGGTCCTGGGGAATGAGGCCCAGGGAAGCGAAGGGAAAGACCTTGGTATCCCTGCCGATTGTCGTGTGACCATCGACCACGACATGGGACATGAGTTCGACGCCCGGCCCCAGCGTGACATCGGCGCCCACCACACTGTAGGGCCCAATGAACGCGTCGGCGGCGATACGGGAGTCCGGGTCGACGACGGCCGTCGGATGAATGGTTGTCATGATGAGCGTCAGTGATCGAGAATCATTGCCGAGAAGTTGGCGTCGGCCACGATCGCACCACCGACCCGGACCTCGGAACTGAATTTCCAGACCATTCCACGGCGCTGTTCCTTGCGGACATGAACCTCCATGACGTCACCCGGTGTGACGGGTTTGCGGAAACGCGCCTTGTCGACCCCCATGAAATACACAAGCTTGCCCTCGAACTCCTTGCCCAGTGTCTCAACAACGAGAACGGCTGCCGACTGGGCCATGGACTCAATGATGTAGACGCCCGGCATCACCGGATGACGGCCGAAATGGCCCTGGAACTGGGGTTCGTTGATCGAGACATTCTTGATGCCAACGGCACTTTCGTTGCGCACGACATCCACGACACGGTCGATCATGAGGAAGGGGTAGCGGTGGGGAATGAGCTGCATGACACGCTCGATGTCGATCACTCCACCCCCCGGTTGTTCCGTGTTTCTTTCGTTCCTGTTCATGGCATCTTGTCGTTGTGTCTGGCCAGACGCCGGAGCATGACCTGCTGGCGCCAGAACTCCCTTTGGGGAACGGCTGGCGCGCCAAGGTAGGTTCCGCCCCCTTCGAGATCACTGGCCGCCGAACTGTTGCCACCCATACGGGCGCCGCGTCCAACCCGAACATGATTGGCCACTCCGGACTGACCACCGAGCATGGCAAAGTCACCGACGACCGCACTGCCCGCGAGGCCAACCTGTCCTGCAAGGATGGCATGGCGCCCGACTGTTGCGTTATGGGCGATCTGCACCTGGTTATCAATCATGGCGCCATCACCGATTACGGTATCGCCGAGGGAACCTCGGTCAATGGTGGTGTTGGCGCCAATCCCGACATCATCACCGATGACAACACGTCCGACATGGGGAAGGCGGACGGCCCCATCGGGTGAGACGGCAAATCCAAATCCTTCCGTGCCTATCCTGGCACCGGATTCAATTCTCACGCGATTGCCGATGACGCAGAACATGAGGGCAGCCCCGGGCCCGATCTGGCAGTCGTCACCAATCCGGACATGACTCTCCACCACACACCCCGATCCAATGCTACTTCTCGCGCCAATCTCGACACCGCTCCTGATCACGGCGAAGGCGTCAATCCTGACGTCCTCACCGATCTTGGCACCGCTCTCGATGAAGGCGTGAGAGGAAATGCCTGGCACGACAGCCGGGTCCGGGTAGAACATTCGCGCGGCCCTGGCGAAGGCAAGATAGGGATTGTCGCTGATCAGCGGGATCAGTCCCTGTGGCGCCCGGTCGCTGTACTGCTCCCGGATGAAGCACCCTCCGGCACGGCAGCGGGTGAAGGTCGCGACATACTTCACGTTGTCGAGAAAGGCGAGGTCGGCGTTGCCTGCATCCTCCAGTCCGGCGACATCGTTAAACAGTCGGGACGTGTCATGGTGGCCAACGACACGTGCGCCGGTCGCCTCAAGCACTGAAGCGAGTGCAAAGGGTCCCTGACGCTTGAAGAAACGGGAATCCGCCACGTGAAACTCAGCCATCCGGCGCCGGAACCACCGGAACTCCTGTCAGGATTGCGTCCAGTTCCTGCAGCACATCGTCCGAGATATCGAAGCTGCTGTTGGCGACCAGATACTGCCGACGGTCGAGCACCACATCGATGTGGCGTTCAAAGATCAGTTTCCCAAGAACTTCCAGTATGCCGGAATGCAACTGCTCCATTGCCTCGAGATAGGCAGTATCAAGATTGCGCCGCCGGTTCTGGAACCTGGTCTGGTAGGTAACGGAGTCCTGTTCGATTTCCTGGCGCAGCTTTTCGTATCCTTCCTGGGTCAGCAGGGCTTCCTGTTCTTTCAGTGAACGCAGGCGCTCGCGGATTTCTCCTTCCACCATATTGACCTCTTCGGCCAGCTCCTGGCGATAGCGAAAGATCTGGCTTTCGATCGACTTGCCGGCACTGGATTCCTGGCGGACCCGCTCCAGGTCGATGATGGCAATGGTGGTGCCTTCGTCCGCGGCGACCGGCGCCACCAGAAACACCATGCACAAGAGGATACAGACCTGGCGGAAATTCCCTGGAATGGTCATCAGAATGCCAGTCCGATGGAGAAGCGGAAAAGCTCCGTCTTGTCGTAGTCTTCCTTGAGAAAGGCCTTGGCCCAGTCGAACTGCATGGGACCCAGGGGGGAATAGTAGGACAGGCCGACACCGACAGAGGCGCGCGGTGAGGCATCATCGGCCAGCGAGGGGCTGGCCTGGTCGATGTCGAAGAGGCTTCCCCAGTCGGTGAACGTGCGCCCCAGGATACCGAGTTCCCTCGGCAGGCCGACGGGGAACTCCATTTCGCCCGTTGCCGACCAGTAGATGTTGCCGCCCAGGGAATCTGACGTCATGGTGTCCACCGGACCGATGCCCGATGGTTCGAAACCCCTGAAGTTCGATCCGCCAAGGAAAAACCGGTCGGTCAGACTGATGTCCTTGCCACCAAGGCTCGTGATGGCACCGCCATCAGCGCGCACGTTGAGCGTCCAGTCGATGTCCATCGGATAGAAGTAGCTGAATCCCGCAGTGTTGCGGAGAAAGGCCCTGTCACCGGCCAGCCCGGCCAGGTCGGTGCCCTGGAAGATGAGATAGCCCGACGTCGGGCGCAGCACATCATTGCGCACATCGTAGTCGAGACGCTCGCCGATGAGCGACAGCGTCGACCTGCCCTCCTCCGCCTTGACCAGTCGCGAGGCGTTCTCCGGAACCTGTTCGACCACCGAGGTCCTGAATGTATAGGAGACCGTCTGTGTCAGGTGTTCGGTCAGAGGATAACCGGCGCGCAGCACGCCACCGATGTCCTGCCGGGAAAAAGATGACTGGGACACCAGGTCCCGCTGGACCCGGAAAATGTCGAATCCCGCGCTCAGTTCGCGGTCAAGGAAGTAGGGGTCGGTGTAACTGAGGTCGATGGTCTGGCTGTTACCGGAGGCGGTCAGGTCAAGACGCAAATGCTGCGCTGTGCCGAGCAGGTTGCGCTCGCCTATGGAAACACCGATCAGCGCATCGTCGACCGAGGAGAAACCGACGCCGAATGACAGTTCCCCGGTGGCTTTCTCCTCCACCGTCACCTCGATGATGGTGGTATCCGGGCGGGTTCCCGGGCGGTTGGCGAGGGCAACGCTGGCGAAGAAGTCAAGCGCCCGTATGTTACGTTCCGTACGCTGCACCAGAGCGGCATTGTAGGCATCGCCTTCGGCGAATTCGAACTCCCGCCGAATCACTTCGTCGGTAGTACGAAGGTTACCGACAATGTCGATGCGCTCGACATAGATCTCCGGACCTTGGGCAACGACATACGTGACGTCGATGATGGCGCTATCCACATCCCGCTCGATGCGGGGCCGCACATCGACGAACGGCTGTCCCATGCGACCCAGTTCAAGTGTCATCTCGACCACGTCGTCATCGATGGCACTGGCGTCATACCAGTCACCCGATTCGACATCGACGATATCCTCGACAAGGGCAGGATCGACAGTCGTCATTTCGCTGATGACCGAGATCTCTCCGATCTCGTATCGGGGTCCTTCCTCGAGAGTGAACGTGACGAAGAACTCTTCACGGTTGGGTGCCAACTCGGCAATGGCCGACACGATCCTGAAGTCGGCATAGCCCTCCGAGAGGTAGTAACGCCGAAGCAATTCCTGATCGAAGGCCAAGCGGTCCGGATCATAGGTGTCATCAGTCGTGAGGAAGCGATACCAGGCGCTCTCGACCGTGACAATCACCTCGCGCAACGTGCCGTCCGAGAAGGCTTCATTGCCAATGAAGACGATTTCGCGAATGACCGTCTGC
>JAJEBJ010000061.1 GCA_022822575.1 Alphaproteobacteria bacterium
ACAGACGCCTGAGAACATGACGCCGTGGATGCGCACGGTGGTGCGTCACATCGATGTCACGAATCTCTGGGTTGGCCGCATAACCTGCCTGCTGCTGCTTCCCGTCATCTTTGCCATGGTCTACGAGGTTGTCGCACGCAAGCTGTTCATTGCACCGACCCTGTGGGCCTACGAAGTGAGCCGAATGTTCGCCGGCGCACTGTTCATGCTGGGGGCAGGGTATGCCCTGATGCGGGGCGTTCACATTCGCGCCGACTTTCTCTATCGCCACTGGCCGGTCAGGACCCAGGCGACTGTCGACGCGCTGCTCTATCTCACGTTCTACTTTCCGGCCATGCTGTTTTTCTTCTGGGTGTCGGCGGACTACACGGCCGGCGCATGGATCAGTGGCGAGCGGTCCATGGACACGACGATGATGGCTCCGCTGGCGCCGGCGCGGACAGCAATGCCGCTGGGCGCCTTCTTCCTGATCCTTCAGGGGATCTCCGAGTTTCTCAAGTCCCTCCACAACATGGGTCCGGCACGGCAGCGCCGTTTCCTGGTGGCCATGCCGTTCTATGTTGTCCTGCTGGCCGTGCTCTTTCTGGGGACCTTCGCACCACAAACGGTGCCGATCGGGGAGTTCTGGTCAACCGTGATTTCCGGCACGGGACTTTCCGGAATTGCTCCCGAGTGGATCGGGGTGGTCATGATCGGTGTCATGCTGTTCGCAATCTTCGTCGGGTTTCCGATTTCGTTCACCCTCGTCTTTCTCGGTTTCACGTTCGGCGCCTGGGGTTTCGGCGGCAAACTGGTCTTTTACCTGCAGACGTTCCAGTTCAACAACGTCATGCTCGAGCAGACCCTGGCGGCGGTACCGCTCTTCGTGTTCATGGGCATCCTGATGGAACAGGCGGGCCTCATGGAGAGGCTGTTCGCCGCCGTACAGCTCATGTTGTCGCGTACACGCGGTGCCCTCTACCTGGCGGTCATGTTCGTATCGACGATCTTTGCCGCGGCGACCGGCATCGTCGGAGCCTCGGTGACCATTCTCGGCATCATGGCAGCCAAGACCATGAACAGGTCAGGCTACAACGTGCGGCTGGCAGCCGGGACGATCACGGCCGGCGGCACGCTGGGCATTCTCATTCCACCGTCGATCATGCTTGTGGTGATGGGGCCCGTGCTAGAGGTTCCTGTCACCGACCTGTTCGCGGCGGCGATTGTCCCCGGCATCCTGCTTGCCAGCCTCTATGCAGCCTATTCGCTGTTTCGCTGTTGGCTGGACCCGTCATTGGGGCCCATCCTGCCACCGGAAGCGCAGCCCAGGACATCGCCGTACTACTGGCTCGAAGCAGTCACGGTGCTGGGGTCCATCAGCATATTCTTCGTCCTGGTGGTTCTGGCGCTTGCCGGAGAGTTGTCCGGCCTGTTCCCACTGTCCTGGGCGGTCATTCCTCTTGGCTGGATGGGGTTCATGTACCTTGGTGCGGTCGCGATCCGTCGGACCAAGCCCGCAGGATTCTATTTCTCGGATCTCTGGTACGAGTTTTTCATGGGACTCGTACCTCCTTCGGCCCTGGTGGCATTTGCGCTCGGCTCGATACTCTTCGGCTGGGCGACACCTGCCGAAGGTGCCGGATGCGGGGCATTCGGTGCCCTCGTGCTGTCGGCCGCCTACGGAAAGCTGTCGCACAAGTCACTGTTCACTGCGCTGGTCAAGACACTGGAAATCACGGTTCTCATCATGTTCCTGGTCGCGGCGTCCAACTTCTTTGGCGCCGTCTTCTCCAGGCTTGGTACCCCGACCATGCTCACCGAGCTGCTGCTCACGTGGGATCTTTCCGAGACGCTGATTCTCATCATCATCATGGCGCTGATCTTTCTGCTGGGATGGCCACTCGAGTGGGTGCCGATCGTTCTCATCATCATTCCGATCCTGATCCCGGCGCTGGACAAGATCGGCATCAGCCTGACCTGGTTCGGCATCCTGGTCGCCGTCAACCTCCAGACCGCCTGGCTAAGTCCGCCAGTTGCTCTTTCCGCCTACTTCCTCAAGGGCGTGGTGCCTGAGTGGGATCTCAAGGACATCTACTACGGCATGATGCAGTTCATGGTCATTCAGCTGATCGGCCTCACGTTGATCTTCATCTTCCCGCAGCTCGCGTTGTGGCTGCCGTCCTACATCTACGGGGATTAGAAGCAACAAAGAGAAGTCGGCGTTCGTGGCGATGACGCGCTATCGGGGTGCTGCGGGCGACACTTCCCGGGATTGCCGACCTGAACGGCCTTGTGTCCGTGATTTCGCGGTCTGGCTGCGCTTCAGCGATCAGATCCTGTCGGCGAAGGCGGCGATGCCACGTTTGTGATGGAGGATCTCGTCGCGGCTTAGGCCGTGGAGTTCGTGGGGGAAGACCAGCCAGCTCTCAGTCTTGTGGACGTAGAAGTCCGGCACGCGATCGGTGCGGTTGCTATCCGGCTTGTAGAAGACCGTGGCGATGCGCGTGTCGTCGGGAGTGTTGCGGCGGGCCTTGCGGCGAAGATGGGAGATGATCGCATCGATGCTGAGGCCGGTATCGAAGACGTCATCGACGATGAGCAGGCCCTGATCGGCGTTCACGTTGTCGATGATGTACTGCATGCCGTGCACGCGGACCTTCTCGTGCTTTTGCGCGATGGACCGATAGAAGGACGTGCGGATGGCGATGTGATCGGTCTCGACACCGAAGAAATCGAGCAGTTCCTGCACGGCGATGCCAACCGGCGATCCTCCGCGCCATACCCCGACAATGAAGGTCGGACGGAAACCGCTGTCGAGGATCTGCATGCCGAGACGGAAGGAATCCTCGAGCAGGGATTCGGCGGTGATGTAGTGCTTGTCCACTGCCGCCGGTTCAGCAGGTGATCGGACTGCCGGTGCTGCTTGTGCCATGGTCTGCGACCTCAACCCTGGAATGTCGGGGAGAGTACAGGTCTCTTTCACCCTTGGCGGCGACTATGGTCATGCTCCCGACGCCGTTCAAGGTGATCCATCCACATGCCCTCCTGGCGGGAGGCCCGGGTATCAGACCACCCGGTCACCGGCATGGGACGAGGTGACTGCAAACCGGTAGCCGCTGGGCCCGTCAATGTGGAAGGTGTCGTGAATGCGTCCGCGCTTTATGTCCGAGGCGGTGACACCGTCAGTCGTGAAGTCGTCATGCGCCGCATCGATGTCGTCGACCATGAGATCGAAGGGGGCCTCGGTGCCGGGTTTCACCGCCTGGCGGGCCGGGCTCACCACCAGATGAGTGCCGCCGCGCAACTCGAGAACTCCGAAGTTGTCGCCGCGAAAGATGTCGCGCATGCCGTGGCGCACGAAGAAGGCATAGGCCTCATCGACGTCCTCCACGTCGATACTCACATGCCCCACCGCCAGTTTCGGCCTTCCATCGTCGCTCATTGCAGTGTCCTCCAGGGGTCGCTCTTCGATGACGATCATACGACACGTCGACGACGGCAGGCCAATCGGTGGTCTACTCGGCCGGCTGCATGATCCGGGGCCGCCGGAACGTGGTTTCGCGGCCAGGCATCGGCCGGGAAGGAATCATGCATGAAAGGGCGAGCGAGATGGCCGCCATGCCGGCGCCGACGAGGAACACGGTCATGCGCCCGTCGGCATCGGCAACCCAGATGAGGCCCAGCATCCACGGCATCGTCACCGCTGCGATATGGTTGATCGTGAAGGAGACGCCAGCGGTCGAGGCAATGTCACCGGTCTCGGCGATCTTGCGGAAGTAGCTCTTGATGGCGATGGCAAGGGCAAAGAAGAGATGATCAAGGATGTAGAGCGCGGCGGCCATCCAGGCGACCTCGACAAACGCATAGGCGACAAAGATGCCGATCAGTCCGACGTACTCCAGGATCAGCGCCGGCCTTTCGCCCCAATGCATGATCAGGCGTCCGACCCGCGGAGCCAGCCACATGGCAATGACGTGGTTGGCCGCGAACAGGGCGACGACGGCCTCCGGGCGGTAGCCGAACTCGGCGACCATCAGAAACGCCGCAAATCCGACGAAGATCTGGCGGCGTCCCCCGGACATGAACTCCAGCGCGTAGTAGAGCCAGTAGCGCCTGCGCAGGACGATCGTCATGGTTTGGAAGCTGGATTCTCCGAAACGCGGAAAGAACATCCAGCAGAACAGGCCCAGCCCCAGGGTGGCCGATCCGGAAATCAGGTAGACGATCCAGTAGGGTGAATCCAGGAACTCGAAAGCGACATAGACCAGGGCGTAGGCGACCAGGGATCCGGCGGCAGCCACGGCGGCCATGCGGCCCAGTACAAGCGGCAACTCCTCCTTCGACGTCCACTGCATGGAGAGCGACTGCTCCATGGTGGCGAGGTAGTGGAATCCGGTCGACATCACCATGGTCGTGAAATAGAGCCCCCAGACCGTGGGCAACAGACCGGTGAGGGCGACTCCCAGGCCCAGGACGCTGAGTGCAAGAATGGCGAAGGTCTGCTGGCGCCAGACAAGCAGCATGTAGACAACCGTGAACGCAAGGAACCCGGGTATCTCGCGCACGGACTCGAGAATGCCGCGTTCCAGCCCGGTGAAGTTCACGACATCGACGGCGAAGTTGTTGATCAGGGCCGACCACGGCTCGAAGGCGATGGGGATCGACGCGGCAAAGATCAGCAGCAGAATCTGGGGGCTGCGCCAGCCGTCCTTCAGCACTCCCTGCCAGTCACGAAGAAGATAACGGCTGCGCATGGTTCAGCCGGCGAAGCTGTAGGAGTCCATGTCGAACCGCGGCTGGCCTGTGACACCTGTCAGGCCGCCGTCGCAGACGAGCATGGTGGAGTTGACGAAACTGGCATCGTCACTGGCAAGAAAGCAGATGGCGGCGGCGCATTCTTCGGGCGTGCCAATGCGGCCGAGAGGGGTTGATCGGGCATAGGCGGCAGCCTGTTCGGGCGCTGTCTCGAGGCTTGCCAGCATGCGCCGGGTGCCGATGGGGCCAGGACAGATGGCGTTGGCACGAATGTTGTAGCGTCCGACTTCCCAGGCGAGGCACTGGGTGAGATTCCAGATCGCCGCCTTCGCGGCATTGTAGGCGCCCCACCCGGGGTCCCCGGCAAGGCCGGAGATCGATGACATGTTGACGATGGCTCCGCCGCCCGTCGTCTTCATCCGGCGCACCGCGAGGCGACAGCAGATGACGGTCGAGAGCACGTTGAGACGCCACAGGCGTTCCCAGTCTTCGCTGGCCAGGTCCTCGATGGTGCCGAACATGGAGTTTCCGGCGATATGGATCGAGGCATCGAGCCTGCCGTTCGAAATGTGATCGAGCGTCTCGAAGGCCGCCTCGATCCCGGACTCCTCCATGACATCGGCCACGACCGGTGTCACGTTCCTGCCCTCATCCGTCAAGGGTCCAACCGCATCCGCGAGGTCGCCGGCCTGGTGGTCGACGGCGACGACGGTGGCGCCTTCGCCGGCCAGCCGTTCCATAGTCGCCCTGCCGATGCCGTTGGCGGCGCCTGTCAGGAGAGCCACCTTGTCTTCAAACCGGTTCATGGTCACGACATAGCGCCTCCGGATCAGCGACGCCAGACAATCCGCATGGGATGCTCCGGATGGGCTATGCTCGCCTTGATGGCAGATTGCGGAGAACAGGGGTGCTTGTTTCGTCTCTTCTGGCGCCGGTGATCGATGCGGTCTCCGAGGCCGCAGACATGCTGGTCAGGGAATCGCGTCGTCCGGGGGGCCCGCGTGGCGCCGGTGACAAGGCCGACATCGACGTCGAGATCGAGAACCATCTCGCCATTCGGCTCATGGCCCTCCTGCCGGCGCGTTTCGTGGGAGAGGAAACGCCGGTCCGCCCCGGTGACGGGTCATCCCGCTGCTGGCTGGTGGATCCGCACGACGGGACGTGGGCGTGGCTTAATGGATATCGAGGTTCTTCGGTGTCGGTCGCACTGATTGAAGACGGGGTGCCGGTGCTTGGCGTCATCTGCGCGCCCATGAGTCCCGATCGCGGCCGGGATCTCATCGCCTGGGCCGAAGGCCACGCCAACCTGTTCCGCAATGGCGCCGAAGTGACGGTCGATCTCACCGCGGATGAACTTGACGGCAAGGCAAGGGTCTTCGTGGACCACACGAAATCGCTCACCCCGGTTGCATGGGGCCGCGCCGTGGCTCCGGCACGGTTCATCGCCCTCCCGGGAATCGCCTACAGACTGGCTCGAGTGGCGATCGGGGACGGCGTTGCCACTCTCTCGCTCGGTGGGCCGCGAGGCATTGACTATGCTGCCGGCCATGCCCTGTTGCGGGGCGCTGGTGGTGTGCTTCTCGATGAATCGGGCAAGGAAGTCACCTATACCCGGGATGGCGCCAGCCGCGTCCGGCGATGTTTCGCAGGGGCTCCCGCTGCCGCTCAAGAACTGGCCGGCCGTTCCTGGCCACCACCGCGGGGCCAGGAGCCGTCACGGCCGAGGCTCGGGCTCACCTGGCCTGCAACCGTGAGCGACGCCATACTCGACCGGTCCAAAGGGTGTCTCTTCGGCCAGGTGGTTGGCGACAACCTGGGCGCGCTGGTGGAGTTCAAGGCAGGGAGCACGATACGCCGGCTCCATCCGGACGGCGTGCGCAATCTCGAGGACGGCGGGGAATGGAACATCCTCGCCGGTCAGGCGACGGATGACAGCGAGCTGGCCCTTGCTCTTGCCAGGACCCTCGTCTGCACCGGGCACTATGACGATGAGGCAACCGCCGCCTCCTACGGCGCGTGGCTGTGGTCCGGCCCCTTCGATTGTGGCAACACCACCGCTCAGGCGCTTGGCCCTGCCTCTCACACCACCGCGGGACAAAAGGCCACCGCCGCCCGGTCCTCGGCCAGCATGGAGAGTCAGGCCAACGGATCTCTGATGCGAATCGCGCCTCTCGGCATATGGGCCGGGGATCCGGGTCTCGCGGACCGGACGGCCCGTGACGATTCAAGGCTGACCCATCCGCATCCGGTCTGTGTCGATGCCTGCGGCGCCCTCGCCGCCGCCATCGCGGAGGGACTGCATTCCGGGAATCGTGGCGCCATGATCGAAGTGGCACGAGCCCATTGCACCACGCAGGAGATTTCGGACTGCCTCGATGATGCTGTCTCCGGAACATGGCCGGAGGTCTTTGACGGCCACACCATGGGCTGGGTTCTCATCGCCTTCCGCAATGCCTTCTGCCACCTCGCACGCGGCGACTCCATCGAGGAGACCCTCGTGACGACAGTCGGGAGGGGAGGGGACACCGACACCAACGCGGCCATCGCCGGCGCCCTGACGGGAGCGGCTGACGGACTGGGGTCCTTTCCCAGGCGCTGGGTCCTGCCCGTGATGTCCTGTCGTCCCGCCAGGGACCTCGGTGCGGCACAACCGCGCCCGATGATCTACTGGCCTGATGACCTGGCCGACCTCGCGGAGGCTCTTGTCACCGCCCGACCGGAGGGCTGTCATCAGAACGTGACGTAGCGCCGCGTGTCGAGGATCGGCGACCACCGCCATGCGCGTGCACTCGGCCGCTCCATCGACGACGACATCCCGTGGAAACCCGGCATCATCGAGCTCGCGCCGGAAGTCTGAAGTCCGGCCGAAGGCTTTGCATGACCCGTGACTTGCGGCAGGATGACCAAGAAGGAAACGGAGGATCTGCTCATGACGAATTTCCATGATGTGTTCCGGAACTCGCAGTTCGACCGGCGGCAATTCGCTTCCCTCGCCGCGGCCGCGGGAGTTGCCATGTTCACGACACCCCTGGCCCTGCGTCCTGCGCGGGCCGCAGGCGGTGACCTCGATGTCTTCGAATGGGCCGGTTACGATCTGCCCGAATTCCACCAGGCCTATGTCGACCAGCATGGCGCCTCTCCCGAATTCGCCATGTTCGGTGAGCTCGAGGAGGCGTTGCAGAAGCTGCGCGGCGGTTTCGTCACCGACGTCACCCATCCCTGCACCAGCAGTATCGGCCGCTGGGCCGACGCCGGCGTCATTCAGGCCGTCGACACGGATCGGCTCGACCACTGGGGCGACATCTTCCCGAGCATGCGCGAGATCAAGGCGCTCCACTACCAGGACAGCATCATCGGCGTGCCGGCAGACTGGGGCAACTCGTCCATCCTCTACAGGTCCGACCTTGTCGAGCCCATGGAGAACTCGTACAACCTCTTCCTCGACGAGCGTTACGCGGGAAAGATGGCGTTCTTCGATTCCGCCGACGCCTTCGCCCAGGTCTGCGGGCTGATCCTCGGAGTCCATCCCTTCACGATGGATGAAGCGGAAATCGCCGAGGCTGCCGACATCATGCGGCGCATCCACGCCAACCTGCGGTTCTACTGGACCGATCCGACGCAGATCGAGCAGGCGCTCGCCGCCGGCGAGATCGTGCTGTCCTATTCCTGGAACGGCTCCGCCAAGAACCTGAAGTCCCAGGGGCTGGATGTCGCCTTCATGGACCCCAGGGAAGGGATCCTCACGTGGGTGTGCGCCCTGGCGCTGGGCAACGGCAATCCCGGAAACCTCGACCTGGCCTACGATTTCGTCAATGCCTGGACCTCGCCCGAGGCGGGCCAGAACCTGATCGAGATGTACGGCTACGGACATTCCAACACCAAGGCGTTCCCGCTGGTCGCCGCGGAGGTCCTGGACTCACTGGGTATTGCCGACCCCGACGCCATGATGGCCAAGGGCACCTTCATCGAGGAGATGTCGCCCGACACGCGTGAAGCGGTGATCAGGGCCTTCGACGACGTGAAGTCCGGTATCTGAGGATCACGGGACAGGGCCCTGCTCGCACCGCGAGCAGGGTCCTGCACCTTCGATGACTGACGCTTACGACATCCGCCCCTTCCCCGAGCCGATCGGTGCCGCCCTGGTGGAGCGCCTCGCGCAGGCGGAGACCGCCACGATCGGCCACGCCCGGCTTCACGGGTTTCTCGATTCGGGCATCCGCCCGGTGATCGCCGACCGACGCATCGCAGGGACTGCCGTTACCGTGCGCATTCCCGGGGCCGACTCGACGCTGTTGCACCACGCCCTGGGCTACGTGCGGGCCGGCGACATCCTCATGATCGACCGTTGCGGAGACGACCTCCACGCGTGCTGGGGAGGCTCGCTCACGGTCGCCGCCAGGGCGCGGAATCTTGCCGGTGCGGTGATCGATGGCCGTGCCACGGACTTCGGCGACATCAGGCGCATCGGCTTTCCGGTGTGGTGCCGGGGGCCGTCGCCGATCACGACGCGCCTGCTCGCGGCAGGGGGTGGCCTCAACGTCCCGGTCACGGTGGGGGGCGTCGTCGTCAATCCCGGCGATGCGGTGATTGCCGACGACAACGGTGTCGTGGTGCTCGCTCCAGGTGAGGCGGAACTCTGGGCGAACTACGCTCTTGACGAGCAGTCCGAGGAGATTCCCTTCAACGAGGCGCTGGAGCGCGGGGAACGGCTCGGCGTCCTTTCCGGAGCGACGGCAATGATCGAGGAGGCCACCGGCCTCGATCTCGGCGGGGACGAAGGAACATGACCGCCGATCTCGCGATCTGGCTCTCCACTCCCCATACGGCCATGATCGAAATCGCCCGTGACCTGGGGTTTCGGCGCGTCGTGCTCGACATCGAGCACGGCGTCTTCGACCTCGAACGCCTGGACAGGCTGGTGCCCTTCGCCCGAGCCCTCGGCATGGAAGTCCACGCGAAGATTCTGGGGCCTGAGGCCATCCCCATCCAGCAGGCACTCGATCTTGGATGTGACAGCGTCATCATTCCGCACATCGAGGGCCTTGATCACGCGTCCCGGACCTGTGCCGCTGCCAAGTACCCGCCGCTTGGCACACGCAGCTTCGCGGGCGGCAGGACCGTTGCCTACGACGCACCCACGGACGGCTGGTTCGAGGCGGAGAACCGGCGGCAGCTGTGCTTTCCCATGATTGAAAGCGCGGCGGCGCTTGCGGATATCGATGCGATCCTCGCACTCGACACGGTGGACGGGGTGTTCGTCGGACCGTCCGATCTCGCATTGTCGTGCGGACGGGACCGCTACCGCTTTTCTGCCGAAGACCGCCGGGATCTGGAGGCCATCGCAGGAGCAGCGGTGGTTGCCGGCAAACCCTGGATCATGCCCGGCTGGTCGGCCGAGGAACGTATTCTCGCCAGGAAGCTGGGAACCGCATGGATGGTCGTCGCCGACGAGACGGGGTCGATCTATTCAGGTCTGGCCGCGGCACTCGAGGCGATTGCCGCCGAGATCGGAGAGAACGGACAATGACGACACACAACACGGGAGAGGCCCTGATACATCTTCTGAAGGCCTACGGTGTCGACACGGTCTTCGGCATGCCCGGTGTCCACACTCTCGACTTCTATCGAGCGCTCCCAGAAGCCGGAATCCGCCACATCGGCGTGCGCCACGAACAAGGGGCGGGTTTCATGGCGGACGGTTATGCACGCATCTCCGGCCGGCCCGGAGTCTGCCTTCTGATCAGCGGTCCCGGCATCACCAACGCGGCGACGCCGATCGGCCAGGCCTACTCCGATTCGCAGCCCATGCTGGTCCTCTCTTCCGTCAACAGCCTCGCCGATCTTGGCATGGGCAGGGGACGGCTTCACGAGATTCCGGACCAACGGGCCGTGACTGCGCCGATCACACACTTCAGTGAGATCGCAACGACACCCGCGCAGGCAATGGAACTCGTCCATCGCGCCTTCGCCCACTTCGCTTCCCACAGGCCCCGACCCTGTCACATCTCGGTTCCGCTGGATGTGCTGCCTCAACCCTCTGAGGGCGCGATCGCGGCAGCGCGCCTGCCGGGCCGACCGGTGCCGGACAGCAGCGCGCTCGATGCCGCCGCGTCGCTCGCGTCCTCATGCGGTCCTGCAGTGATCATCACGGGGGGAGGCTCGGTGGATGCGGCCGAGGAAGTTCGCGCACTTGCCGAGCGCCTCGGGGCGGCTGTGTTGCCGACGATTGCCGGCAAGGGTGTCGTGCCCGCGGACCACCCCCTGTCGCTCGAGATGACGGTGGACCAGCCGGGCACGCAGTCCTTCATCTGCGAAGCCGGACTGGTCATCGCCGTTGGCACGGAGTTCGCAGAGCCCGATTTCTGGATTCCCGAACCCCTGCCGGTGACAGGCAAGCTCATCCGCATCGACATCGATGCAGGAACACTGGCCCGGGACTGGCGCGCCGATGTCGCCATCCTCGGTGATGCCGCCCGGTCCCTGGATGGCATCCTGCAGCGTCTCGAGGGTCGCAATACCGGGCCCGGATACGGCAGTGACGCCCTCGACAAGGCGCGCGGGGCCGGACGCTCCGACTTCGGTTCCCTCGAGCGGCTGCACGAACCTGTCATCCAGGCCATCCGGAATGCGCTTCCTCCCGATGGATACTGCTTCACGGACATGACGCAGATCGCCTATTCCGGCTACTCGCTCTTTCCGGCCAACAGGCCGCGCCAGTGGTTCTTCCCCGCCGGCTACGGCACCCTGGGTTTCGCCTTGCCTGCGGCGATCGGAGCCGCGTTCGCCGCACCCGAACGGCCCGGCGCTGTGCTCATTGGCGATGGCGGACTGCAGTTCACCATGGCGGAACTCGCAACAGCCGTCGAACACGAACTCCCTCTCGCCATCGTGCTCTGGGACAATCACAGCCTCAAGCAGATCGCCCGATTCATGCGCGAGCAGCAGATCCAGGAAATCGGTGTGCACCCCAGGAACCCCGATTTCGCCACGCTGGCGCAAGCCTACGGCATGGCCTACGCAAAACCCTCGGGCCTGGAGGAACTCAGCGAATCCATGCGCCAGGCATGGCAGACCAAGGGGCCGACCCTCGTGCACGTCGACGAGTTCGCAGACTGGGTCCAGGAAGCAGCGCACGCTTCCCACTGACATCGAGGTCCGTCCGCGATCCTGCCGCATCGAGGCCTGCGCGCCAGATGCATCCGATGCCGCGCCTTTGGTTCCACAGGTGCCGGCGGGTATTCCCGCCTCTTCCCGACTCCCTCCTTCTTCCACTTCTCGCTTGCGGCTCCAAATGATTGAATCAGAGCATTGATATGGATCGACCTGTCTACATCGGCTCTGACTGTTTCCATCCACACTTCCTTTCGACATGGCGGGAGCGGAACGCGGACGGCTTGTTGCGACGGTGGATTACTCTGATATCCGTGGGTTGGTTACCACCTGCCTTCACTTCGTCGCGGAGCTGCCTCTCTCTCGA
>JAJEBJ010000344.1 GCA_022822575.1 Alphaproteobacteria bacterium
ATTGCCGGTGGCCTGGGCTGGCGCGCCGTCAACGAACCCCTGCTGCTGAAGGGTGAATGGCAGGACGGCTTCGCCGGGGAAGCCCGCGAACTCGGTATGCTCATGGCCGCAGGCCTCGATGCCGGTATTTTCTGAAGGAGCAATCGCATGCGTAATCCGCAACTCGAAGTCGGCCACGACAATCTCGCGTGGTGGAACCGGGCAGGGAACCGTCGCTACGGATTCCGCAACATCCACAGGCTGAATCGGCGTGGCCTTGCCCTTCGTTCGGGCCATGTCCTGCCGCTTCGGGACCGCCACCAACCAGCGATCGCCGAAAGGTGCGACGTTGCCCGGCTGACAGCGCTGCCCTCCTTCAACGCCCTGGTGGTAGCGCAAGGCAGGGATGTCCTTTTCGAAGCCCATGCGGCCGACTGTCGCCCCGACACGCTTCATTCCATGCAGTCGATCACCAAGACCCATCTCAATCTCGTGTTCGGCCGCCTCATCGCCGCCGGTCGGGTCGATCCCGGGCAAACGGTGGAGACGTGGATCCCCGAGGTCGGCAGCGGATACCGCGGGGTGACGCTGCAGCAGGTTCTCGACATGAACGTGCCACTCGCCTTCGACGAGGACTACGAGGCACCGTGGAATCCTCCACCTGGACCCGGGGAACGGCGCGGTTATGGCCAGGAGGAAGTGGCCATGGGATGGCGCCTTCCACCCCCGGGGAGAGAAGAGTTCGGAGTCAGGGAGTTCGCCCTCACCCTCGAGAAGGACATGGATGACACCCCCGGAGACCGTGCCCGCTACGCCTCTCCGAACACGGACCTGGCGGGATGGATTGCCGAGCGCGCCAGCGGCGCCGGTCTCTTCGAACTCATCTCCACGAACATCGAGGGCGCCGGTCTGGAAGGGGTGTTCTTCGTTTCCCTCGACTGTGCCTTTGTTCCGGTGTTGAGCGGAGGGGGCGCCATGACGGCGCGAGACATGGCGAGATACGGACTGCTGTTCGCCCGCAGAGGCACCGGCGTCATGGGGGAATCTGCGGGAGATGCCGGATTCATCGAGCACACGCGCACCAGGAACGGGGCTCCCTTCGAGGGGTCAAGGCCAGGACTTTCCTACAGCAACCATATGTTTACCGACGGCACCTGGATCGGCCATAGCGGTTATGCCGGACAGTTCCTCATGATACGGCCCGACAAGGAAGCGGCCGCCGCCTGGTTCAGCGTCGTCGACAGTGTCTATGGTGACGCCGAGGAACACTCCGCCCGGGTCATCGCCATGCTTTCCGACGTGCTGGAGAACCTGTAGGCATGACGGTTGCTTCCGCCTGCAAGTCGCCTGGTGAAGGGTTCAATCCCCGTTCGAGCGGATCGTACGCGGCAGACGCGAAAGGAGCTCCGGACCGTCGTCGGTGACAAGAAACGTCTCGATGAAGTTGCAGCCCGTACCGCCGGGCCACCCTTCCCAGATGTCGAACTGATTCTCGTAGTTGAACACCAGGCCGGGCTTGACAGCAAGCTCATCAGGCGTCGGGCCGAAGACCTCTTCATTCCAGTGTATCCAGTGTGCCCCCGTCCAGTCGGGCGGGAATGAAATGCCCAGTGGGTAGCCTCCGATCCACCATGCGTCGTCCTGCAGGCCGACCTTGCGGATGTGCTCGTTGGCGACCTCGTCGACGCGAGGAAGCGGATCCCCCAGCTTCACGTTTTCAATGATGGCGTCGATCGAGCCCGAAGCCCGTTCCATCACGTCCAGCCAGCGGTCGTCAGCCTTGCCGATCGAGAACGTACGGCAGGTATTGACATGATAGCGGTGAAGCGATCCACAGACGTCGATGTGTACCAGATCACCGTCCCTGACCTTTCGTTGGGTCGGCGCCGAGTGATGGGTGCCCGAGCGAACACCCGATGCGACCATGGTGTGGATCGCCGGATAGTTGCAGCCCTGTTCCATCAGGTTTGCGACCAGAACGGCCTCGATCGCTGTCTCCGTCATGCCCGGCACCATGGCGGAACGAGCCGCCTCGAGCGCATTGTCCGCCGCGGCTGCCGCCTGCCGCACGACCTCCACCTCGCGCGGCGACTTGTAGACGCGTTGCGTCTCGACCAGCAGCGAGGCGTCAACGACACTGGCTCCCTTGCCGCGCAACTTTCCGGCCAGCGCCTCAAGAACCGCGGGACCGGGACCCCAGCCCCAGAACTGAAGCCCGATCACACCGTCTGTCAGGCCGCGGTCAGCGAGTTCGTCCGCGATGATGTCAAAGTCATCAGCGCCCGCCATCGGATCGTGATCAAAGATCACGTCGTCGCGAATCTCGGGCACCAGCGAAACAATGGTCGTATGTGCTGCCGCGTCGAAGAACAGCGTGTCATCGCTGTCAGCCCGCACCACCAACGTCGTCGAATTGCGCAAGTGGTTCCAGATCATGTCATAGCCGGTCAGCCAGTTGATGTCCGGCAGGCGGCAAAGCAGGAGAACATCGACGCCGGCATCCGACATCGCGGAGCGCACCCTCTTGCGACGCTCGGCGTACTCTTCCGGTGGAAACGGCAGTTCCCAGTCGATCTGTTCACGCAGGTGTGTCTTGAGTTCCATGGTGTCCTCCTTGACAGGCTTGTGCGCCTTCCCGGAATTTCTGGACGCATTGTGCGATCTGGCGAAGCCCGAAGGCGACGGACCGCAACCGGACATCCGGGTCGACGCGTGCTCTGTGGTTGTCCTTCATACTCCGGGCTGGCCCAGGCACATTCAAGAGTTGGCCGCATCCTCCTCGACCGGGTCGCCCCCTGCCTCTGCCGACGCGCGAAAGACACGGTCAAAGGCGGTATCGAGACGTTCGCGATCGGTTGAGCGAAGCACGATGCTGGTGCCGAAGATGCCGCTCTCGCGCCATGGGTAACTCCCCATGTCGACATCGGGAAAATCCTGCTGGAGCGCGCCGAGAGCCCCGGCGATGGTTCCTTCCCCACAATGGACCCGGATGGCTCGGGACAGTATGCGCGGCCCTCCGCGCAACCCGGAACTCGCCGCCCGGAACATGGCCCTCGCGATCTCGGGCACACCGGCCATCACGATGACATTGCCGATCTGGAAACCGGGCGCCATGCTCACCTCGTTGTCGATCAGCCGGGCGCCATCGGGGATGCGCGCCATGCGCAGGCGGGCCTCATTCGGTTCCATGCCGCTCTTGCGGAAGTGCGCCACAAGTGAATCGCGGACCCCGGGGTGAATGCTGATGCCGACGCCGAATGCCGCGGCGATACTGTCGGCGGTGATGTCATCATGGGTCGGACCTATGCCGCCGGTGGTGAAGACATAAGTATGACGGCAGCGCAGTTCATTGACAGCCGCAACGATCTCGTCCTCCACATCACCCACAACCCTCACCTCCTTCAGCCGGATGCCGAGTCCGGTGAGGTTCTCTGCCAGGAAGGCGATATTGGCGTCCCGGGTGCGCCCGGACAGAATCTCGTTGCCGATGACCACCACGGCAGCGGTGACAGTTTCGCTCATCAGGGATTCCCCACCAAGCACCGCCCGAAGTCTGGCCCGCAAGTCGGGTGACTTGCAAACACTCCGCATGCAGACCGGAGAGTCTTCATGACCAACCGTGATGAAGCCCGAGGACGGTCCAGGCGCAACGCATAGGGGATGCCGCGTTTGCGGACAGGTGAAGCGCGGCTATATTCGCCCGACTCCGGATCACACGGAACTGCACATGACCACCGCCCTGCGACGAGCAGAACCCCGGGCCGACCCCCACGCCTACCGACTGGTGCTGCGCTTCGCGCTTCTCAACATCGTAGCTGGCGCGCTACTCGTGGCAGGCGAGGCCAACGGCCTTGTCAGCCGGGCGATCGAGGCCGACTCGACCTCCTTTGTCTTCGTCATCGTTGTCGTGTTCCTCGTCGGCCTTGCCCTTGCACTGCAGCGGGTGGTGTGGACCAGCCGCGAACTCAATCAGGCGAGACAGTCGGAACCCGATCGGGGGAGCCGCGCTGCCGCTCATATCGAGCGAACGACCGGCAAGGGTGCCGACAGCCGCCAGACTCTGGCCCAGGCCCTGCGTCTCGAACTCTCGCAGAACATCACCATCATTCGCCACCTCGCCTCGAGTCTCGTGTTCCTCGGTCTCATCGGTACCGTTCTCGGCTTCATCATTGCGCTGTCGGGCGTCGACCCCGACCTCGCCAGCGAGACCGAGAACATCGGACCCATGGTCTCGGCCCTGATCGCCGGCATGTCCACCGCGCTCGTGACGACCCTCGTGGGCGGTCTTCTCAACATCTGGCTCATGGCCAACTACCAGTTGCTCACCACCGGAACGGTCCGGCTCATCAACACGATCGTCGAACTGGGTGAAAGCCGTGCAGGCCCTTGATCCTCTAGACGACGATCCTGCCGCCACCGTCTTTCGCGACGTCATCCTGCTTGCCCTCCTGGGGTTCGTCGCCCTGGTGATCCTGCTGCTGCCTCACGTCAATCCCCCGGAAAAAAAGACGTCCGACCTGATGACCCCGGGCAACGTGATCGTCGAGATCAAGTGGCCTGAGAGTATCGATGCCGATGTTGACCTGTGGGTCAGGGCTCCAGGCGATGGCGCCGTGGGCTGGTCGCAGCGCGGCGGCGCCATCTTCGACCTCTTGCGCGACGATCTCGGTTATCTCAACGACCTCACTGCAGCCAATCACGAGATGGCCTATTCCCGAGGCGTTCCGCACGGCGAATATGTCGTCAATGTCCACATGTATCGCAACGACACCGAGATCTGGCCAGTTCCTGTCTATGTCATCGTCAGCGTCAAGCTCGACATCGACAAGCCTGCCCGCCAGATCCTCCTCGGCAAGGTCGACCTTGTGCGTGTCGATCAGGAAGAAACCGTCTATCGCTTCAACCTGAACGAGGCGGGGGGGTTGTTGCCGCACACCGTCAACAATCTCTACACCACCCTCTTCGACAGCCAGCGGTTGTGAGCGTGTCGCTCGTCGCCATCTACTTCATCGTCTGCTTCATGCTGGCTGCCGTCGCCGGCTGGGCGGCGGTCACGTCAGCTGGACGCCTGTCCCGCAAGATTGCCGCGCTGTTAGCTCTCACCCTCCTCGTGCCAGCAGGCTATGGATCCATCAGTGAACTCCTCGGAAGACCCAAGCCGGCGAGCAGCGCCTGGCTGGAGGATTTCACCACCTATCACACGGTGATTGCCTGGGACATCCACGAGGACAAGGCGATCTACCTGTGGCTCGAGATGCCGGACGGCCG
Organism: Alphaproteobacteria bacterium; assembly: GCA_022822575.1. Taxonomy (GTDB): domain Bacteria; phylum Pseudomonadota; class Alphaproteobacteria; order SP197; family SP197; genus SP197. The sequence goes on from JAJEBJ010000344.1 coordinate 5,248, forward strand.
GGAACCAAGAGTGTTCGCCTTCCCCTACGATACATCGACGGTTTCGCGACTGCAGAAGGCCGGCGAGAGGGCCAAGTCGCTGGCCAGCAAACTGCTGGCGCGCCTTGAACAGACCGGACCGGCGGGCACCACCCGCCTCGAGTTCACCAGCCAGACCGAGTTCCGCCGCACACTCCCCACCAAGCCCGACCCGGACGACGGGGACGTCTTCGAACTCGACGAGAAGTCCGAAACATAGGTTCGGCAAGACAGGCCTGACAACACGCCGTCGTCGCTCATGGCATGGTTCCGGAGATCAACGCCCTGTCCGGGAGTTCGCCGACAAGCCGGTTTGCGGTTGAGTGGATGGCTCGCCATTCCCGGCCGCATGGCGTCGATATCGGCGAAACCGGGCGCGGGTGCTTGCGCAAGCATGCGGAAGAAAAGACCCTGTCCGGCGTGTGGTGGCCCAGCCGTTGAAGGGAATGGACGATGCAGCTCCTCGTGACCGGCGGAACCGGGTTCGTCATGAGTCACGTCGTGCGAACCTGGCTCGAACGCCATTCCTCGGCGTCCGTCGTTTCCGTCGACATTGCTCCGCCCGACATCCATGCGGAACGCTTCTTCGAGCCCTTCCGGGAACGGCTGACCATCGTTACCGGTGACGTTCGCGACCCGCACCTTCTCGACACGATTCCCGGCAAGGACTCGACGACCCATGTCGTGTGCGGCGCGGCCATGACGCCCTCGATCGGCATCACGGAGAAATCCCGGGCCGCGATGATCGCAGGCGTCAACGTCATGGGCCCGGTCCATTGCCTCGAGTATGCGCGCACCCTGCCCCGTCTCGATCGCATGGTCCATGTCTCCACCGGTAGCGTCTATGGTGACGACGGTCCCGACGACGGCGGACCGCTCCCGGAGGACGGCTATGTCCGCCCGTTTCCTTGCACGCTCTATCCCATCACCAAGCTCTCCGGCGAAATGTTGGCCGGACGCTGGCGGGAGATGTTCGGATTGCCCCTCCACGTCGTGCGTCTGG
>JAJEBJ010000239.1 GCA_022822575.1 Alphaproteobacteria bacterium
CTGCAGTGACCGGTAGCGCTGCAGAACTTCCTGAACCGAGCGCGCCACCTGGTAGTGCTCCTCGCCGATGACCCTGGGATCGAGAATGCGCGAAGTTGAATCGAGCGGATCCACGGCCGGGTAGATGCCCAGTTCGGCGATCTGGCGCGACAGCACGGTGGTCGCATCGAGGTGGGCGAATGATGTCGCCGGCGCCGGATCGGTGAGGTCGTCAGCCGGCACGTAGATCGCCTGGACCGAGGTGATCGATCCCCTTGTGGTCGAGGTGATGCGCTCCTGGAGGTTGCCCATCTCCGTAGCCAGCGTGGGCTGGTAGCCGACCGCCGAGGGAATCCGCCCCAGCAGTGCCGAGACCTCGGAACCGGCCTGGGTGAAACGGAAGATATTGTCGATGAAGAGCAGAACGTCCTGGCCTTCCGCATCACGGAAGTACTCGGCCAGCGTCAGGCCCGAGAGTCCGACACGGGCCCGCGCTCCCGGCGGTTCGTTCATCTGCCCGTAGACCAGGGCGGCCTTGGAATTGCCGCCCTCGAGATCGATGACGCCCGATTCGATCATTTCGTGGTAGAGATCGTTGCCCTCGCGTGTGCGCTCGCCCACGCCGGCGAAGACCGAGTAGCCGCCATGGGCCTTGGCGATGTTGTTGATGAGTTCCATGATGATGACGGTCTTGCCGACACCGGCACCGCCGAAGAGGCCGATCTTGCCGCCCTTCACATAGGGTTCGAGCAAATCGATGACCTTGATTCCGGTCACGAGAACCTCGGCTTCCGTCGACTGGTCCGTCAGTTCCGGCGCATCCCTGTGGATGGGCAGCGACTCAGCCGCCTCCACGGGTCCGCGCTCATCGATCGGCTCGCCAATCACGTTGAGGATGCGACCGAGGGTTTCCGGTCCCACCGGCACCTTGATCGATTCGCCGGTGTCCCTCACGTCCTGGCCGCGCACCAGTCCCTCCGTGGCATCCATGGCAATGGTGCGCACCGTGTTCTCACCAAGGTGCTGCGCCACTTCGAGAACGAGACGCTTGTCCTGGTTGCTGGTCTCCAGCGCATTCATGATGTTCGGCAGGTCGCCCTCGAACTGCACATCGACGACCGCGCCCATGACCTGGCTGATGTGACCTGAAGAGTTGGTTGCCATCGAGACTCTCCTCGCCCTTGACCGTCCCCTAGAGCGCTTCCGCGCCGGAGACAATTTCCGTGATTTCAGTGGTGATCGCCGCCTGGCGGGTACGATTGTAGACCAGATTGAGGCGATCGATCATGTCACCGGCATTGCGCGTGGCATTGTCCATGGCGGTCATGCGCGCCGCATGTTCCGAAGCCTGGCTCTCGAGAAGACCGCGGAATACCTGCACGCCAAGATTGCGCGGCAACAGGTGCTCGAGGATGGCGCCCTCATCCGGTTCGAAGATGTAGACCGCCCCGCCGAGATCGTCGGCCGGTTCATCCGTCGCCACCGCGGGAATCAGTCCCTGCCAGGTGACGACCTGCGTCATGACCGACTGGAAGCGATTGAAGACGATCGTGCAGCGGTCGAACTCGCCGGCCTCGAACATTCGCGTGACCCGTTCGGCGGCGTCCCGCGCGGTGCCATAGGAGAATCCCTTGTCGAGACCCTGCAGGGTATCGACAATCAGGTCTCCATGATCGCGCCGCAACAGGTCGCGGCCCTTGCGCCCCAGGCAAAGGAGCTTGACCTCTCGCCCCTCCTTGTGGAGTTCGGCAACGCGCTGGCGCACCGACCTCACCACCGATGCATTGAAACCGCCACACAGTCCGCGGTCAGAGGTGACGACGATGATGAGATTCACCCTGTCGCTGCCGGTGCCGGCCAGCAACTTCGGAGCATCCTCGCGGCCCGCGAAGGCACCCGCCAGCGAAGCCATCATGCGCGCCATGCGTTCCGCGTAGGGACGCGCAGCTTCCGCAGATTCCTGGGCATGGCGCAGTTTCGCGGCGGCAACCATCTTCATCGCGCTCGTAATCTTGCGCGTCGAACGGACGCTGTTGATGCGCGTGCGGAGTGCCTTGAGGTTCGCCATAGCGGTTCAGGATACGCGATCAGGCCGTGAACGAGCCGGTGAAGTCGTCAAGGAAGGCCTTGAGCTTGCCCGCCGTTGCGTCGGAGAGCGCACCACTCGAGCGGATATCGGCAAGCATGTCGGCGCCCTTGTCGCGCACCGCGGCGAGCATGGCCTGTTCATAGCTCGTGACGGCAGACGGTGCGATGCCGTCGAGATAGCCGTTCACACCGGCGAAGATCGCGACCACCTGGTCCTCCACAGCCATGGGCCTGTACTGATCCTGCTTGAGAAGTTCGGTCAGTCGTTCACCGCGCGCCAGAAGCCTCTGCGTCGAGGCATCGAGGTCCGAGGCAAACTGGGCGAACGCAGCCATTTCACGGTACTGCGCGAGTTCCAGCTTGATCGATCCGGCAACCGTCTTCATCGCCTTGGTCTGCGCTGCCGAGCCGACCCGCGACACGGAGATGCCGACATTGATGGCAGGACGGATGCCCTGATAGAACAGTTCGGATTCGAGAAAGATCTGTCCGTCGGTGATGGAAATGACGTTGGTCGGAATGTAGGCCGACACGTCAGAGGACTGGGTCTCGACCACCGGCAGGGCGGTCAGGGATCCACCGCCGAA
>JAJEBJ010000103.1 GCA_022822575.1 Alphaproteobacteria bacterium
CCTGTCGGTGATCTTCCGCCAGGCCGAGGTCTACGGGTACCGCCCTGAGGGATCCAATCCCTGTATCGGGATCAGGCGCTACCGCCGGCGGAACCGCGAGCGGTTCCTCAGCCACGACGAAATCCGGAGGCTCAGCCGCGTTCTCGACGACAAGCATGAGAAGCACCCCTTGCTGGCCGCGCTTGTGCGTTTGTTGCTTCTCACCGGGTGCAGGTAACCGGAACGTTCCGGTTATCGGCATAATGGGAACCGATTGGTAATGGGAACGTTGAGTCCGAAGCCCCTGTCATGACGAGCCTTTTGGCCTGATCAGGTTCCCATAAAAATCGGCTCTACTCCTGTCGATTTTGACAATGACAGGAGAGAGATCATGCCATCGCACCAAGATGGCCCTCCACTGCCCGATGTGGTTCCGGAACGGGATTGCGGTGTAGTCCGATGCTATGCGGAGCATCTGGAGAGCCTTGGACTTCCGGCCGCAGGGCAGCGCGAACTGATCGGTGCAGCCAGGCACGTCGCGGTCTGGCTGGCCGCCAACGGGCTGGGTCTGGGCAAGTTCGACATCCGCCTCGTTGACCACTTCATGCGCCACGAATGCCGTTGCCCGGGCAGGAATCTGACCGTCAGGAAGCCCGGGCGGCGGCGCAGGCGGTTTGCGGTCAGGTTCCTCCGGTACCTGCTTGAGACCGGGCGGGCAGGGGTGCCGGCGGAGATCGAGGCCGGCGGACATCTTGTGGTGAAGTTCAGCGAGTTCCTGGAAGAGCAGGGATACGCGTGTTCGGTGATCCGACAGAGCGGGGCCCTGTGCCGTCACTTCGTCGTCTGGCTCTACCTGTCGGACATTCCCCTAGCGGCGGCCGACGAGCGTGTTCAACGCCGCTTTCTCGCCCACGACTGCACTTGCGTTCATCCCGGATTCCTCGAGAGGCCGATCGGGTTTGCCGGCTCCAATTACTCCGGATCAATGCTCCGGCGCTTTGCCGCGTTCCTGGCGGAGAGGGATGTCATCCCGTTGCCGAAGGTGCCGCAGCTCCGCACGGAACGCTGGGAGCATCTCGATGCATTCCTGCACTGGCTTCGACAGCATCGCGGCCTCAGGGACACGACCATCGAGAGATACGAAGGTCACGTTCGCACGCTGCTTCCGGCTCTCGGCGACGACCCGGGAGCATATGACGCCGCCCGGGTCCGGAACACGATCCTGGACCGACTCGACACCGCCTCTCGCGGAGAGGTTGGACGCGAGGCGAGCGCGCTGCGGATGTACCTGCGCTTCCTGGGGTCGAACGACCTCTGCCGACCGGAGCTCGTCCATGCGGTTCCGAGGGTCCCGGGACGCCGGGGCGAGAGTCTGCCCCGGCACGTTGGCCAGGGCGACATCGAGCGCATGATCGCGACCTGCGACGTGGCGACGCCGATGGGGATGCGCGACCGGGCGGCCCTGCTCCTGCTCGCCCGGCTGGCGCTGCGGGCCGGCGACGTCAGCGGACTGCATCTCGACGACATCGACTGGGACCGGGCCGTCATCCGGGTCAGTGGCAAGTCGCGGCGAGCGGCGGAGCTGCCGCTGCCGCAGGACGTGGGCGACGCGCTGCGGGACTACATCCTGAAGGCCCGACCGCGCAGCGATGTGAGGAAGGTGTTTCTGCGCAGCAGGGCGCCGCACCTCCCTCTGAAGCGCAACAGCATCAGCGTTTCCATCGTCGGCCGCGCGATCAGCCAGGCCGGCATCCGGGGCGTCGGCCCGACATCGTCGCACCTGTTCAGGCATTCGGCGGCGACGAACCTGCTGCGCGACGGTGCCCCCCTGGAAGCCGTCGGCGCTCTTCTCAGGCACAGGTCTCCCGACACGACCGCGATCTATGCCCGCGTCGATGTCCGGATGCTCCGCGAACTGGTGCAGCCCTGGCCGTTCGAGGGAGAGACCCCATGACCATGACGGATCACGCGAAGAACTACGTCGTCGCCAGGAAAGCGCTGGGCATGTCATTCAAGCAGCAGGAGCGGACCCTGATGCGATACGCCGAGTTTGCCGACGCCAGGGGCGACACGTTCGTGCGTGCAGGAAGTGTCCTCGACTGGGCCGGCATGGCAGCATCGGTCGGCGAGACCCAACGGCGACTGCGCATCGTCCGCAGCATGGCCGTCTTCCTCCATGTCGGGGATGACCGTCATGAGATCCCCTGCCGGGACGCTCTCGGCAGACCGCGACGACACCGGCCGCCGCCGCGCATTCCATCGCCGGAGGAGATCCGGAAGATCATGTCGCAGGCGCTGTCCCTGCCGCCGACCGGCTCGCTCACCCCGCTGACCTTCCACGTCATCATCGGTCTCATGGCATGCACCGGGCTGAGGCGCTCGGAAGCGACCGGGCTGCTGCTGGACGATCTGCGATCGGACGGTCTTCTGGTCAGGAACGCCAAGAACCACAGGGACCGCCTCGTGCCTCTGCACGAGAGTGCCCGTCACGCCCTCGACGATTACCTCGCGGTGCGAAAGCGCAAAGGCGGACCCGGCGACCACCTGTTCGTGCTCGCATCCGGCCGGCCGATGACCCCGGACTACCTGACCCAGACCTTCATCCTTCTTGCACGCAAGGCGGGGGTGCGCGGCAGCACCGGAAAGCCCGGACCCAGACTGCACGACCTGAGGCACGCATTCGCCGTTCGTGCGCTGGAAGACAGCCTCTCCTCCAGCCGCAGGGATGTCGGCCGGCACATGCTCGCGCTCTCGACCATCCTGGGACACGTCAACCTCACCGACACCTACTGGTACCTCGAGGCAACGCCCGTCCTCATGCGCCAGGTATCGGAGGCGGCCGAGACTCTGCACATGACGGGAAAGGTAAGAACATGACACAACTCGCAACCCCGCTGGCCACATTCCTGCGGGAGCATCTCCCCCGTGATCGGGGGGCCAGCCGGCACACTGTCGAGAGCTACGCCACCAGCTTCAGGCTGTTCGCGGCCTTCGCTGCGAACCGGCATGGCATCCGCCCCTGCACGCTGGAGGTCGGCCATCTCGACGTCGACACCATTCTCGCCTTTCTCGACCATATCGAGACGGAACGCGGCAACGGCGTCGGCACCCGCAACGTGCGTCTCGCGGCGATCAAGAGCTTCTTCCGATTCATCGAGTTCCGGCACCCGGATCACCTCGACATGGCTGCGCGGGTGCATGCGATCCCGCAGAAGAAGGGTGACGTTCCCGCACTCAGCTATCTCGACCGCGGCGAAGTGAATGCGCTGCTCAAGGCCCCGGATGTCGCCACCAGGTCCGGAACCCGGGACCGGGCGATGCTGTGCCTCACCTACAATGCCGGTCTGCGCGTCTCCGAACTGGTCGGCCTCGGCCTCGACGATGTCAGAATGCCGCAGCTCGACGAGGTCCGCGTCACGGGCAAGGGACGGCGGGCCCGCGTCCTGCCGCTGTGGAAGCAAACAGCCGGTGCGCTCGGCGCCTGGCTCTGCATCCGTCCCGAGACCCCCGATCGGCACCTGTTCCTGAACGCGATGGGGGGAGGAATGACCCGGCGCGGCTTCGCCAAGCGGCTCGCGCTGCACGCCGCGACGGCGGCGCGGACCCAACCGTCGATTACGCGGCGCAAGGTGACGCCACATGTCCTCAGGCATGCCTGCGCCCTGAACATTCTCGAGGCCACCGGCGACATCCGCAAGGTCTCTCTGTGGCTGGGGCATCAGTCACTTCAGACCACGGAGGTGTACCTTCGCACGGATCCCGCCGAAAAACTGGAGATGCTCTCGGAATGGCATTCCCCGGGACTTGGCAAGGGACGGTTCACGGGAGTGAAGGACGAACTGATGGCGATGCTGGCGAACGTCTGAGCCAAAATTTTATGGGAACCTGATCAGGCCAAAAGTCCCGTCATGACAGGAGCTTCGGACTCAAGGTTCCCATTACCAATCGGTTCCCATTATGCCGCTAACCGGAACGTTCCGGTTATCGGCATCCAGTGAGAAGCAGCAGCCGCACAACCGCGACCAGCAGGGGGCACTTCTTGCGCCTTTCGTCCAGAACGCGGCTCAGTCGCCGGATTTCGTCGTGGTGGAGGAACCTCTCGCGATTGCGCCGACGATAGCGCTTGATGCCGGTGCACGGATTGGATCCTTCGGGACGGTAGCCGTAGACTTCGGCTTGGCGCAAGATCACCGACAGGATGGGCGCCGAGCGGTCCGCCGCGACGGGCGTTGCATGGAGCGAGGCAAACCACCGCTGAACGTCATAACGCGTGATATCTCCTATGGCAAGACCCCTGAACCACGGCAGGATCTGATTCCTGAAGTACCCGAGATTGACTTCCAGTGTCCGTGGCTTCCAGTGTCGCCTGTAGCGCCGGAAGACCTCGTCCGCGACGTCCTCAAACAGAACGGATGCGGTCTCGGCAGG